>SKNK01000198.1 GCA_007120565.1 Nitriliruptoraceae bacterium
CCTCGCGCACCTCGCCGAGGTCCTCGACGAGGTGACCCGGTACCACACGACACCGCAGCTGCGCAGCGCCAAAGGCACCACGCAGGTCAGCATCGCGGACCGCGAGGGCAACCTCGCGTCGATGACCACCTCCAACGGCAGTTGCAGCGGCGTCATCCTGCCCGGCACGGGCGTGATGGCCAACAACATCATGGGCGAAGAGGACCTCCACCCCGCCGGCTTCCACACCGCCGAGCCAGGGGAACGGGTCGGTTCGATGATGTCGCCCTCCATCCTGCTGCCACCCGACGGTCCGCCGGTGGTCCTCGGATCCGGGGGCAGCGAACGCATCCGAAGCGCCCTCACCCAGGTCCTGGTCGCCCTGCTCGACCACGACCTGCCCCTGGAGAGGGCGGTCCTGGGCCCACGGATCCACTGGGACGGCAGCACCGTTCAGGTCGAACCCGGCTTCGATCCCGCAGCGGTCGCCTACCTGGCACAGCACCGCCCGGTCAACGAGTGGACCGAGTCCGACCTGTACTTCGGCGGGGTCCACGCGGTCCGCCCCACCGGCGAACGGGTGGGCGATCCTCGACGTGGCGGCAGCACGGGGTTGGCCTGAACCTCGCCCTCGTCGAACCCGCGGGCACTACGGTTCGGCGCGGAGAGGAGACGACGTGGCCGAGGTCGACGACCAACTCGACGGCAACCGCGCAGCCCTCGAGCCGGTGCTGCTGAGCGACCCCTTCGCTACCCACATCGGCGCCGAGGTAACCGGTTGGGGCGGGGGATGGGCGCAGGCCGAACTCCTGGTCGGCCCGGAGCACACCAACCTCGCCGGGATCGCCCACGGCGGGGTGACCTTCTCGCTGGGCGACCTGGTGTTCGCCGTGTCCTCGAACTCCTGGGGTCGACTCGCGGTCGCGCTCACCGTCGAGGTGCAGTACCTCGCCGCGGTGGAGGTGGGCGCTCGACTGGTCGCCGAGTCACACGAGCGCCACCGCACCAAACGCACCGCGGCGTACCTGATCGAGGTGACCGCGGCACCGAGCGGCTCCGATCCGCGCTCGCCGACGAGCGACTCCGCCCTGGTCGCGAGCCTGCACGCGCTGGTGCACCGCACCGATCGGTGGCACCTCGGCGAGCACACCTGGTCCGACGCTTGGCGGTCCACGCACTGACGATGCACGGGTTCCCGGCGGGTGTGGCACCCTGTTGGCTGGCTCGCAGGTTCCTCAAGGTGGCGCGATGTACCTACTCCTGATCCCGGTCGCCCTGCTCGCGGTGATCGTCGGGGTCAACGTCGGCTGGCGTTGGGTCTTCGCGCCCGTGCTCGCCTACGCCTTGTTGGCGTGGCTGTACGGATCCCTCCGTGCCCTGACCCGGCCCGGCTACGACCAGGTCGACCCCGGATCGACGCCGGAACAGGTGAAGGAAGGCGAGCGCACCCTGTTCTGGTGCGAGGAGTGCGGTACGGAGGTTCTGCTGCTGTTCCGCGGGACACCGCGCGCTCCCAGCCATTGTGGACAACGGATGCATGAACGCACCGAGATCCTCAACTAGGCCGCGGCTCAGAGCCCGTCGGAACGGCGCAGGATGGCGAGAACGTGGCCACCGGGGGGCTCACGACCGGAACAGCAGGATTGTGGATAACACCAAGACCGGCTCTCCGTTGTCCCCAGCCTGTGGATAACTTCGGCCTCGGGGAGCCCTGGTCACCTGACCACCAAAGGGGGCTCGATGGGGCCGAAACGGGCTACGCCCAGGGGAACCGGCTAGCGCCAGCGGGTCAGGAACCCGAACCCGACGGCCATCAGGATGAAGCCCCCGACCAGTCCCCAGTTCGCCCCGAGCAGGGGCAGCGAACTCAGGTTCACGCCCGGCAGGTTCGACGCGATGATCACCAGGACCCCGAGCACGAGGAAGGTCGCGCCCGTGGCGGGCACCCAGGTCGGGGAGGGCGACGGGCGCCGCTCCGGTTCATGGGTCTGGTACGCGCGTGGGCGGTTCTTGCCGCTACGACGATGTTTGCTCTCGGGCATGGTGGCTCCGTGTCCCCATCCACCTGCGGGCAGGTTCGCGCCAGCCTACCTGGCCGTCCGAAGTGCCGTCTCGCGCCGCGGGGAAGTGGGGGCTGGCTACCCTCTGCGGTCCTGTACGACGAGGGATCCTCTACACCTCTGAGGGCAACGTGGCACGGGTGATCCGCACCATCGGGTGGACGCTGATCGTCCTCGGTGTCGTCGTGTTGCTGTACGTGGTCTACCTGCTGTGGTTCACCGGCTTCGAGACCCAACGCGAGCAGCGCGACCTCGCGGACGAGTGGAGCCTGACCGTCCCCGACGATCCGATCGATCACGATCGGGAGGTGGACCGGGAAGCACCCGAGGAAGACGACGAACCCGTCGATGTCGGTGACGCCTACGCGGCGCTGTGGTTCGAGCGCGACGGCGAACCCATCGTCAGCGACGATGTCATCTACGTCGTCGAGGGTGTCGATCTCCCCACCCTACGACGGGGGCCGGGCCACTATCCGGAGTCCGACCGACCTGGTGGTGAAGGCAACTTCGCGATCGCAGGTCATCGCACCACCTACGGCGCACCCTTCTGGTCCTTGGATGTGCTCGAGCCCGGTGACACGATCCATGTCATCGACCGCCAAGGTCGCGAGTGGGTGTACGCCTACGTCGAGCAGCGGATCGTGCAGCCGACCGAACTCTGGGTCGTCGGCGAGGACCCGCTCGGGTCCGGGGCACCGATGATCACCCTGACGACCTGCCATCCGCGGTACAGCGATGCGCAGCGTCTGATCGCGTGGGGTGAGCTACTGGACGATCCGATCGAGTCGACCGCCGAGGGCGGTGAGCGTGATGAGATCCCCGAGAGCTGACCGCAGGGGGAACGACGATGGCTGACAACGACGCACCGAACGGGGATGACCCTGGCCCGCGGGCCGACCCTGACGGAGGGGGGCGAGGTGGCATCCCCCGCTGGGTCAAGGCGATCCTGCTGCTCGTGGTGATCGCCGTCGCGGTCGTGGTGCTGTTCACCACCGTGTTCCCCTGGGTCGAGGAACGGACGCAGGACCCCACGATGGGGACCATGCTCACCCCGTGGCTGGCCTACCTGCGCTTCTGATCGGCCGTCGTGGCGCAGGGGATCGGTGACCGCTGATCCTCGCTGCGGCCCGCTCAGCTGCGACGCCCCCCGATCCAGACGGCGATGTGATCGAGGGTGGCTCGCACCGCGTCTGGCACGTCGAGGGTGGCCAGGTGCCGGCGCGCCTCGTCGATCGACGACGCGACGTACTCCTCGGCGGCCGCCCGGGCACCGCAGGCGTCGATGATCTCGCGCAACTGGGACGCCTGGGCTTCGGTCAGCTCGGTGTCGCCGAGGTGGCGGTCGAGCAGACCCCTCGCACCTTCATCGGCGCGGGCATAGGCCTCGGCGATCAGCAGGGTGCGCTTGCCTTCCGACAGGTCCGATGCGCTGGACTTGCCCGTGGTCGCGTCGTCGCCGAAGACGCCGAGCAGGTCGTCGCGTACCTGGAAGGCCCGTCCCAAGGGGTCTCCGAAGGCACCCAGTCCCCGTACCAGAGCTTCGCCTGCGCCGGCGAGCAGGGCGCCGATCTCCAGTGGCCGAGCCACCGAGTACCGCCCGGACTTCAGCGTGGCAACGGTCAGGGCGAGCTCTCGGTCCGTGGTCCGGGAGGTGGCAGCGTGCAGGTCGAGCGTCTGGCCGACCATGACCTCCTCGCGCAGCTCCGTGAATCGCCGGAACGCGGCGAGGAGCGCCTCGCTGGCAACCTCGGCCGTGAGGAAGAACTCGTCGGCATGGACGAAGGCCAGATCCCCGATCAGGATCGCCATCGCCTCGCCGTAGTCGTTCGGGTCGCCACCCCAACCTGCGGTCCGGTGCTGGTCAGCGAAGCGGACGTGCACGGTGGGGCGGGAGCGCCGGGTGGCCGCCCGGTCGATCACGTCGTCGTGCATGAGTGCGCAGGTGTGTAGCAGTTCGAGGGCGAGCGCAGGGCCGGTGACCGCGTCCAGGTTCGTGGCACCGGCGGCCTGGTAGCCGAGCAGCAACAGCGCCGGGCGGATCCGCTTGCCCTCTGCGGTGAACGCCTCGAGCTCCTCGGCGACGGGCAGCAGGACCTCGGAGGCATCGGTGAGCCGGGCAAGCGGTGCCGCGAGTCGCTGCTCGAGGGCCGTATCGACACGAGCTTTCAGATCGGCCAGCGCCGCAGGCGGTGCGGTCACCTCGTCCATCGCGGTCCTTGCTGTCGTTACACGGCTGGTCGACGGCCGGTCGGAGAGGTCCCCGAGCGTGGGAACCGCACGTTCGGGACCGGGCCGGCGGCGGGGGCCGCACCGTACCGTCGGTAGTCTGACGTCTTGCCCGACCGCGAGGAGTCCCGAGCACGTGGCTAGCCCACCGGACCCGGCCCTGTCGGAGCGCCCGTGGGTCACCAGCTATCCGCCGGGCGTGCCGCCGACCTACCGTCTGCCGACGGTCCGTCTCCCGCGCCTGCTCGAGGACGCCGCCCGCGACTTCCCGGAGCACACCGCCCTGGAGTTCGGCCGGCGGCAGCTCACCTACGCGCAACTGCAGGAACGGGTGGTGGACCTGGCCGCTCGGTTGCACACCTTGCCGGGTGTGGCGCCGGCCATGGATGGCAGCACACCCCTCGAGGGCGCCCACGTGCTGGTGCGCCTTCCCGATGGGCTTGCAGGACCGATCGTGTTGTTCGCCCTGTGGCGCGCGGGTGCGGTCGCGGTGCCGGTGGACCTGGATGCACCTCGACAGCAGGTCGAGCAACTCATCCGGCGACTCGGGGTCATCGGGGTCATCGCCGAAGGGCGCCTGCTGCGTCGCCTCGAGCTTCCCGACGGGACCTTCGCCCTGGAGGTTCGCGGCGACGAGTGGGACGTGTCGCCACGATCCCGGCTCCTCCGTCGACTGCCATCGGTGCCCAAGCCCAAACGCCGACGGCAACGTCGAGGTAGCGACGCAGACCTGGTGGAGGGGGACGCCGACCCCACCACGGAGGTCCCCGCGGACGCGGATCGCGCCGAGAACGCCGTCGCCAGCATCCACGATCTGCTGGCGGTGGATCCCGGCCGTGTGCCCCTCGCTGGCCTGCCCACCGCCACCGACGCGCCGGCCTTGGTGGCGGTTCGGCGGGGTGGGAGGGAACTGGCGGTCACCCATCACACCCATCCCACGCTGCTCGCAACGGCGTTCCAGAGCCGGCTGTGGGTACCCGACATCCAGGCAGGACGTGAGCGGGTGTTCATCGCGGAGCCGATCAACGACATCGTCGGGAACTCGGTTGGCCTGCTCGCTGCGGTGCTGTCCGGAGCAACCTCGATCCTGATGGACCGCGCTGATGGACCACTGAGTCGCCAGATGGAGCAGAGCCAACCCACCCTGCTCATCGGCCGCTCTGCTCACATCGCGGACCTCGGCCGCTACCTCGGATCACGGCGACGTGACCTCACCTCGTTGCGGGTCTGCCTGGCGATCGGCGACGGTCTGCTGCCCCACGAGGCACGAGAGCTCGAGCGGCGAGCGAGAGGTGCTCGCGTTCGACCACTCCATGGCATCGGGGATGCGGCGCCCCTCGCCCATGGCCAACCGGTGTACGGCCGAGTGGTGCCGACCAGCATCGGGTTGCCGGTCACCTCGACGTTGGCCGTGGTGGTCGATCCGCAGGATCTCGGGGTGCTCCGTGAGCCCGACGAGCCCGGGCGCTTGCTGCTCCGGGGACCTCAGGTCGCGGAGCGGACCGACGACGAGCACGTCGTCGACGGGTGGCTGGTGACCGACCTGATGGCCCGTGCCGACGAAGCCGGGTGGTTCACGATCATCGGCGGCGTCGACGAGGTCGTCGATGTCGGTGGCAGGGTGCGGTCACCGGCACGCATCGCCGAGCAGATCCGCCGCGACCCCACCGTCAGAGACGTCGAGGTGGTGGA
>SKNK01000309.1 GCA_007120565.1 Nitriliruptoraceae bacterium
CCCCACAGGAAGTCGTTCGCCCGCCAGGAGCGTTTCTGGAAGGCACCGAAGTTCCCCAACTGGGTCCCGGTCAACTTCGCCTCGGGTGTGGAACGACCGAGGGGGTCCGCAGCGACCGGCCCATCCGCGCTGATCGCGAGCAGATCGACCGGCTGTTCCCGTTCGATGCGATCGTGCTGCGTCGTGGCCTGGATCACCCAGAGCGCCAGCAACGTGTGGAGCACCGCGTACCGATCGCGATCGGGTCGAGCCGCTCGGTGGCCATCGGATGCCGCATCGCCTCCCCGAGACGCCTCGACCTGGGAATGCCGGAGCATGTCGGCCACCGCCGCGAGCTGGGCCGGCTGCTGGCCGAGTTCCGAAGCTCCCCGACCCCGATGATCATCGACCGCTTCCGTCTCTTCGAGGTCGCCGGTATCGACCAGCGCCAACCAACGTTCGGCGGCCTCAGCGACCCGCCGTGCCGAAGCCAGCAGCACCTGGCCGGCCACCTCCTGCGTGAGCGACACACCCTGATATCCCTGCGTGAACGACCCGTCCATCTCGTCCTGTGTGAGCGACCTGTCCAGGGCGTTCTCGTGAGCCAGGATCCGGCGGACACACGCCCGGATGGAGCGGCGGGCGTTCGGGTCCGTCGCTACCTCGATGTGGGGCCACTGGCGGTACCGCTGTTCGGCCCAATCGGCCCACGCCGGCGCGTCCGCACCGAAGGGAGGATCGTCAGCGAAGGCAACCTCCCAGTAGAGCCGATCGAGCTCCCTGAACGCCCGGACCTGGCCGAGGACGTCGTGGAGCTCCCGACGTAGGGACGACAGCTGAGCCTGTACCCGGTCCCGAGCAGGTTCGTCCAGCGAGGCCGCCGGTCGTGACGAGCGGACCAGGTCGAGCGCGACCTGGAAGAGGTACTCGACCGCGGAGACGCCCCACCGCCAGGCTGCCCGCTCGCCGTTTGGTGCGGTCGCCTCGAACGTCTCTCCATGCGGGTCGGCTCGCTCGCGACCCATCCGGATGCCCCGACTGATCGAGGTCCAGGCCGTATCGAGGTCCAGGGTCGCGTTCCGGCGTGCGACCCCCGCCAAGGTCCTGGAGACCTCGGCGTCAGCGCGACGCTGCTTGAAGCTGGGCCAGAGTTGCTCGGCGAGGTGGATCCGCGCGCTCGGCAGCAGGGCAGCGATCCACCCGACGCGGTCGTGACGTTGGTGGCGCCAACGCCGGTTGTGCTCCTCCAGTTCCCGAAGGTCTTCGACCAGGGTCTGGGCGAGCGGCAACCCCGCCGTCCGTGCGAGCACCTCTGCGAGGGTCGGGGCGGGTTGTGCCGCGCTCGTTGACGACGGATCCGGTTCACCGGCGGCCTGCAGCCGAGGCACGACGTAGAACAACGCGCGATCAACCGGACCGATAGCCGACTGCCCGAAGATCGCGTCCAGGGCGAGACGGAAGGGCCGGTTCACCAGGACCCCACCGTCGATCACGTACCGGCTGGAGGTGTGGTTGGCGGCGTTGGTCAGATCATCGACCGCGTCGGTCCCCACCCGGACCAAGCTGGACTCGAAGGCGACCGGGTACGAGGAACTCGACCGCGCCGCCCGGGCCAAGCGCGCCGGCGCGGCGTCGTCCAACAGGTCGAACCCGTCGAAGTGCAGTGTCCCACGGTGATCCGCCTCGCGGAGCGGACCCTGAGCTGACGCGAAGACCTCGATGTTGGGATCCAGCAACGTCGTCGTGAGGGTCACGCGGGAGGGTGGTTCCGCAGTGTCGAGGAGTCGCTCGAGCAACTCGACCGGATCCTCGATGCGGTCCCTCCAGCTGCGGAGCAGCGCTTCGATCCGAGCGAAGAGGTGCGCCTCGCCTTGCAGCAGCGACGACGGATCCTCGTCTCGTGGATCGCGGAGCAACGCCTCGATGTCGCCGTCCTCGAGCCAGGTCGCACGCAGGTCGTCGGTGAAGCGTGCGGGACCGACCTCCCAGGCATCCGCCGCCGCGAGCAACGCGCCGTTCAACCCGCCCGCGCTGGTCCCCGTGACGACATCGATGCGCACCCGGTCGTAGCCGCGGCCGCGCAGCAGGGGTGCGTATGGTCCATCAGGATCGGTGAGGTGCAGCATCTCTGCTGCCACGCCACCCATCCACACCGCGAGGCTCACGCCCCCGGTCATGATCGTGGCGATACGAAGCTCGGTTGCGGCCACCATCCCCGTCCGTCCCCCTAGCTCGGATCCGTGCTGGCCCGGGCATCCGGCCCCCCAGGCGTGCGGTGAACCGCCACGAACACCGCCACGCTCTGCAACGGCTCCGCGCCCTCGGCATCGCTCACCCGGCTGCGCGACTTGGCGTCCTCCAACCAGCCGTGCAGACGTTCCAGCAACTCGTCCAGCTCCTCCTGCGGCAGGGTGAGCCCGAGCCGCCCCAGCTCGAGCATGTCCTCCGGGGCCGCGGACATGACCTCCTCGACACCAACCTGCCGGAGGATGTGGCCCGACGACTCGTCGCCCGCCAGGTCCCACGACTTGCCGGTCGAACGGTACGGCTGTTCCTTGGATCCGCGCGGCCCCGGTCGAGGATCCTCCGCTCGCAGGAAACCCTGCTCAACCAGCGGACGTAGGTGGTAGTGGATCGTCCCCGGCGTCGTCCCGAGGCTCTCGGCGAGTTCCTTGTTGGTCATGGCCCGATCCCGACACGCGAAGACGATACGCATGCGGGTGGGGTGAGCGAGCGCGCGTGCTTCCGCCGCCGTCGGCGGACGTCGAGGTGGCTGCGCAGGTTGGGCCATGCGCGCAGCATCGCACAGACTCCCCCGTCCGGCGAGCGTGTCCGCGCGACTACTTGACATATCTCAATCAGTCAGGCGAAGCTGACCTCCTACCGATCGCGGAGGCTCCGCGAGTAGACGTCGAGGTGGAACGTGGGACGGAGCACAACGCCGACGGATGGGAGCCCCGAGGTGGCAGCTCCTGTCGGTTCCCTGTGGAAGCGACGGACGCGCGGCCTCGACGGCCGGTACTGGAAGCTGTGGGGGGCGGTCACCTTCTCCAACCTCGGGGACGGTCTGGTCTCCCTGGCGATCCCGTGGCTGGCGAGTCTGCTCACCCGCGATGCCATGGCGATCGCCGGGGTCGCCCTGGCGACGCGGCTACCCTGGCTGGTCTTCAGCCTCCAGGCCGGGGCGCTCTCGGATCGGTTCGACCGTCGCAGGCTGATGGTGCTCGCCAACTCGCTGCGCACCATCGTTGCGGGCATCGCAGCGATCGCGGTCCTGTTCGACGTGATGACCGTGCCCATGCTGTACGTCCTTGGCTTCGCGCTGGGGATGTGTGAGGTGATCTTCGACAACACCACACAGACGATCGTGCCGTCCCTCGTAGCTCGCGACCGGCTGGAACGGGCCAACGGCAACATCATGGGCGCACAGATGGTCATCGCCGACTTCGTGTCTCGCCCGATCGCCGGAGCGCTGGTCGGAGTCGCGCTGTCCCTGCCCTTCGCGATCGACGCCGTGACCGCAGCCGTCTCTGCCGGCCTGATCGCGTCGATCCCCGGCTCGTTCACGACCCCGCACGACGCGGGCCAACCGCGACCCCGCATGCGGACGCAGATCTCCGAAGGGCTGCGGTGGCTCTGGCAGCACCGGCTGCTCCGGCTCCTCGCGTTGGCGCTGGCAACCATGAACGGGCTGACGGCCGCGGCGATGGCGACCTACGTCCTGTTCGTGCAGGAGATCCTCGGTCTCGACGGACTGGGTTTCGGTCTGCTGCTCGCCACCAGCAGCGTCGGCGGGCTGCTCGGCAGCATCCTCGCACCGAACGTCACCAAACGGCTGCGCCCCGGGCCGTCGCTGATGCTCGGTGTCGCGAGTCCGGTGGTGACCTTCGGGGTGATCGCCACCACGTCCAGTGCGATCGTGGTCGCCATCGCCTTCGCCGCTTTCAGCTTCACCGCGGTGATGTGGAACGTCGTCACGGTGACGCTGCGGCAGACCCTGATCCCCGACGAACTCCTGGGCCGTGTCAACAGCGTCTACCGGTTCTTCGGGTGGGGTGCGATGCCCATCGGGATGCTGTTGGGTGGCGCGCTCGTCAGTGTGGTCGAGATCACCGCAACGCGAGATCTGGGGCTGCGCTCGCCCTTCATCGCCGGCGCGGTCATCTCCCTGGCGCTGTTGATCCTGGTGTCTCCCCGCCTCACGACCGCGCGGGTCGAACAGGCACGTGAGCAGGCACCAGAACGCCCCGACCCTGGCCTGTAGATCCAGACCCGAGCCGGGGCGCCCGACGTCAGAGCTCAGCGGCGCCGAGCGCGTCCAGCGTTCGAGCGAGCACCACCGCTGGGCTGACCGCCCTCACGCGAGGTCCTCGCACCACCGGTGTTGCTCCGCTGGCCACCTGACCCCGAACCAGCGTTGCCACCGTTGCCACGGGTGCGTGCCCCGCCGCCGTTTCCCCGGCTCTGGCCACGGGACCGGTTGCCGCCCCCGCCGCCTCCACGGTTGTTCGGGCGTCCCTTGCCGGCCGGTCGGCTGCCTGCTGCCGTCGCGACCAGTTGCGGGGCCGGAAGCTCTGCCAAGGTCAACAGCTCGAGGTCGAGGTCGTGCAGGCCCTGAGGCATGTCCAACATGCGCTGCATCTTCTGCACGTCACCAGCCTCCTCGGCACCAACGAAGGAGACGACGAGCCCCTGAGAACCTGCCCGGCCCGTGCGTCCCGAGCGGTGGACGTAGTCCTTCTCGGTCGCCGGCTGGTCGTAGTGCACCACCGCAGCCACGTTGTCCACGTGGATGCCGCGGGCCGCGACGTCGGTCGCGACGAGGGTCTGGACACGACCTGACGAGAACCGCGCCAGCGCCTGTTCACGCTGGTTCTGGCTCCGGTTGCCGTGGATCGCCGCGGTCTCGACACCATCCTGACGCAGCTGCTTGGCGAGACGGTCCGCCCCGTGCTTCGTCCGCGTGAAGACGATCGCCGGACCGAGGTCGCGCAGGATCTTGGCGGTGAGCTTGCGACGTTCAGTGCGCTCGGCCGGCCAGAACACGTGACGGACGTCGCCACGTGCTTCCTCGGAGGACTCGAAGATGTGCCGTGCGGGGTCACGCTGGTAGTTGCGGATCAGCACGTCGACGTCGCCGTCGAGGGTCGCGCTGAACAGCAAGGTCTGGCGGTCCTTCTTGGTCTGGTCGAGGAGGCGCTTGACGACCGGCAGGAAGCCCATGTCGGCCATGCGGTCCGCCTCATCGATGACGACGAGGTCGACGTCGGCCAGGGAGATCGCCCGACGGTCGATGAGATCCTCGAGGCGGCCCGGTGTTGCGACGGCCACATCGATGCGGCCGCGAAGCCCCTGCAGGTCCCGGCGGATGTTCGTGCCGCCGTAGAAGGTGGCGACCTTGCGGCCCGTCACCTGCAGGAGTGGCACGAGGACCTCGGACACCTGCGAGGCGAGCTCGCGGGTCGGAACGAGCAGCAGGGCCCGCGGGCGACCCGGCTGCGCACGACCAACGGTCATCGCAACGGGCAACCCGAACGCCAGGGTCTTGCCGGAACCGGTCGGCGCCTTGCCGCACAGGTCGCGGCCGGCGAACGCGTCGATCAGCGTGAGCTGCTGGATCGGGAAGGGTTCGGTAATCCCCAGCTCGGCAAGCTGAGTGGTGAGCTCAGCGGGAACGCCGAGCTCGGAGAAGGTGCTGGACAAGAGATGAACTCCGATGACCGCCTCGTGGCGGCCGTGGTCATGCGCGCAAGCGGAAGAGCCCGCGAACGCGAGCACGTGGGACCGCGAGGCAGTAAGCATCACGGTCGTCGGTGCGTGGTGAACACGCAACCGGCAGGAAGCGGTGATGCGGCAGGGCCGCGGACGCTCGATCTGACCGAAGGCATCGCCACGCCGATCGGTCCCGTCGGGACGCGGTCGGTGGGCGAGCATGTGTTCCGGGCGGCGGTGCCGCTCCG
>SKNK01000297.1 GCA_007120565.1 Nitriliruptoraceae bacterium
CGGGAACCCGGCCTGTGGCAGGAACGAGAAGATGCCGCCGCCGTCGTTGTCCACCACGACGAAGGTGACGTCGAGGTGGTCCGCCGAAGGCGACAACAGGAAGCCGTTGGCATCGTGCAGCAGCGACAGGTCGCCGGTCAGCGCAACGGTGGGTCCGGAGCCGGTCCGGTCGGCGCCGCCCGGGCCATCGCCCAGGCCATCGCCCTGCGATGACAGGGCCACACCGAGCGCCGTGGACACGAACCCGTCGATGCCCGAGGCGCCTCGGTTCGCCACGAACCGCAGGCCCTCCCGCGGACGCATGACGAGGTCCAGGTCGCGGATCGGCATCGAGGAGGCGACGACCAGGGTGGATCCGTCGGGCAGGTTCTCGGCCAGGTCGCGGGCGACCCGTGGCTCGCTTGGCGCGTCCTCGGCGTCGAGCAACGCGTCCAGGGCGCTGGCCGCCGCAGTGTCGGCCTCACGCCAGCGCTCGCCCCACGCCGAGCTCGCGGAGACCGCCAAGCGCTCCGCCAGGGCGGCACACGTCGCCGCGGGGTCGGCGACGAGCAGTTCACCGATGGTGCGTTCGGGATCGTGCCAGGCGCCGTCCGGGTCGATCAGGATCTGGGGGACCTTCGCGGTCAGGGCGGAGGCAACCGACCGGGACAGACCGGTGCGCCCGATCCGCAGGACCAGGTCGGGGACGTTGTCCTTCGCGAACCCCACGTGCGACAGGAGGTGGTGGGCGTGTGCGATGGCGGTCGGTCCGGTTCGTGCCCCCGAGGTGGCCTCCGCGACCACCGGCCATCCCGTCGCACGGGCGAGGTCGTAGATCGGGCGGGGGTCGAACGGGGTGGCGCCGGCCGCCGCGGTCACGCTGGTCGCGGTGGCCCCTGCCATCGAACCGACGACGATCAGCCCACGTTCGGTCCCGAGCATCCGGGCCGCAAGCTCGTCCAGGTGCGCGGCGGGGAGCACCGGTGGTGATCGGTGGACAGCGACCCACGGTCGGCCCTCGGGGCGACCGTCGAGCGGTTGTCCCCACGTCGCGACGGGGCTGCGCCCATCGTCGGCCAAGGGCACGGTCGGCTCGCGGAAACCGAGGTTGAGTTGGACCGGCCCGGCGACACCGTTCGATCCCGCCGCGCCAGCGGCCGCGACGACCGCACGGCACACGGTGGAGCGCCACAGGGGCACGCTGCCGGGACGGTCTTCGGGGGCGGCGAGATCGACCGACCACCTCGACGCGGTTCCGAACAGCCCGACCTGATCGATGGCCTGGTTCGCGCCGGTGTGACGCAACTCGGGTGGTCGGTCCGCGGTCAGCAGCAGCAGCGGCACCCGGCCGGTGTCTGCCTCGATCACCGCGGGGTGGAGGTTGGCGACGGCAGAACCGGAGGTCACCACCACGGGTGCAGGTCGTCCCGTCGCACGGCCGAGGCCGATCGCGAGGAAGCCAGCGGACCGCTCATCCACCTCGACGTGCAGTCGGATGCGCGGATCGTCGTACAGCGCCATCGCCAGCGCCGCCGACCTCGACCCCGGAGCCAGTACCGCGTCGGTGATACCGCAGCGAGCCAGCTCGTCGGTGACGACCAGGGCCAGGGCGTGGGAGGGGTTCTCGGCGCGCATCGGCGTCACCCTAGCCCTCGGCGTCGTCGGGGCCTCGGCCCTCGGGAGCTTGCCGGCCCTCAAGCACCTCGGCGGCGGATCGCAGGCGCTCGAGCCATACCCCGGTCTCGTCGGGACCTGCCGAGCACTGATCCAGCGATGCGGGGTCGGGGGCGACCCGGCGGACCGGGAGCGAGCCGTTGCGGGGGATCAGCGGGTCGTCGGTCACGTCGCCGCCGAGCAGCGTCGCGGTGCCGAGGCCACAGGCGAAGGGCAGGTCGGGTAACGCCGCAGCGAACGCCACCCCCGCGGCCAGACCGACCGAACTCTCCAGCGCCGACGAGACGACCACAGGCAGGCCGGCAGCATCGGCGATCTCCAGCGCCGGCCGGACGCCACCGAGGGGCTGCACCTTGAGGACCAGGACGTCGACGGCATCGCTGCGTGCCGCCCGCAGTGGGTCGTCCGCGGTGCGGATCGACTCGTCCGCAGCGATCGCTACCTCGACGCGGTGGCGCACCTCGCGGAGTTCGTCGAGGGTGGCGCAGGGTTGCTCGATGTACTCGAGGCCCTTGGCAGCGCGGTCCAGGCGGGCGATGGCGAGCACGGCCGACTCGACGTCCCAGGCCCCGTTGGCATCGACCCGGATGCGGCCTTCGGCGCCCAAGGCGTCTCGGACCGCGGCGACCCGTTCCACGTCGGCGACGAGGTCCTGGCCCGGCTCCGCGACCTTGACCTTGGCGGTGCGGCATCCGGAGGCCCGCGCTAGTTCGTGCGCACGTCCGGGGTCGACGGCCGGGACCGTGGTGTTGACCTCCACCTCGGCTCGGACGGGCGTGGGGAAGGGCTGGGTAGCTGCCTCGATGCCCGCGGCGAGCCACTTCGACGCGTAAGCGGGCCCGTACTCCGGGAAGGGCGAGAACTCACCCCAGCCGGCGGGGCCACGCAGCAGCATGCCGGTGCGTTCGTCCAGGCGACGGAAGCGCACGCGCATGGGCAGGCGGTAGACCCTCAGGTCGGTCAGGCCGGCGGGGACGGGGTCACCGATGTCAGCCACCTCCCAGCGGCGGTTGGGCGATGGAGGCGGCCGTCAGCGACGGCTGCGCGGCAGACGGGCCCGCGCCGAGGAGCACGCCCCCGTCGCCGATCAGGGGTGTGAGGGCCAGGCCGATCGCCAGGCCGAGTCCGAGGAGGAGCTGGATCCGGCCGGTCGCCTCCAGGACGGGCACCAGCTCACGGCCGAGCGGAGCGGTCGCGGCGGTGCGGATCGAGGGGACCGCCAGCGGAGCGGGCACCAGCCCCAGCAGTGGCCACCAACCGTCGACGACCAGCGCGATCACGACCACGCCGAGGAAGGCCACAACGATCAGGCCCTGGTACAGCCGACGCGTACCGGCCTCGCCGAGCCGGACCGCCAAGGTGCGCTTGCCCGCAACCGCATCGGTGGGGATATCACGCAGGTTGTTGACCACCAGCAGCGCCACCGCCAGCATCCCGACCGGGATCGAAGCCAGCAACGCGACGGTGGTGAGCACACCGTCCTGGACGTAGGCCGAGCCTGCGGTGGCCACGACCCCGAAGAACACGAACACGCTGACCTCGCCGAAGCCTCGCGACGCGTAGGGCTTGCTGCCACCGGAGTAGCCGAGGGCGGCCACGATCGCCAACGCCCCGACGAGCAGCAGCTCCCACCCCACCTGCCACGCCAACGCTCCCCCGGACGCCGCCGCCACGGCCAGTGCCGCGAACGTCGCGATCTTCATCGCCTTGGGCGCGATCAGCCCGCTGGCGACCGCACGGCGGGGACCGGTGCGTTCGGCGGTGTCGACCCCGCTGATGCCGTCGAACAGGTCGTTGGCGTAGTTGACGGCGACCTGCAGGGTCAGCGCCACCACCAGGGCAAGGAGGGCTCGGTCGAGGTGGAGGTCTCCGACCGGCCGCATCGCCGCCGCCGTCCCGACGACCACCGGAGTCACGGCCGCGGGCAGGGTCCGAGGGCGTGCTGCCTCGACGTAGGGGTTCATCGGCAGACCTCGACCAGGGTCCACCCGCGGCGGGGTGATCGCTGGTGGACCCCGCACCGGTCGGCGTGCCAACGGTGACGTGTCGGAGACGTCCGACTGACCGGAGAGACCCAACACGGAACCCGGACGCCGGCCCGACACGCCCAGACCCGGGCCTGGCCCCGCCACGACGTGTCGGACACGTCCGGCTGGCCGGAGAGATCCGACACGAAACTCGGACGGCGGCCAGGGGGCCCCATGCGAGCCTCCTTCAGCCCTCGGCAGTTCGACATCAGCTCAGAAGTGGTACGGGAAGGCGGACCACTCTGGATCGCGCTTCTCGAGGAAGGCGTCGCGACCCTCTTCGGCCTCGTCGGTCATGTACGCCAGGCGCGTCGCCTCGCCGGCGAAGATCTGCTGGCCAACGAGCCCGTCGTCGGTCGCGTTCATGGCGAACTTCAGCATCCGCATCGCGGTCGGCGACTTGGCCGTGATCCGGGCCGCCCAGTCCAGGGCGACCTCCTCCAGTTCTTCGTGGGGCACCGCCGCGTTGACCGTCCCCATGCGGTGACCGTCCTCGGCGGTGTAGGTGTCACCGAGGAAGAAGATCTCGCGGGCGAACTTCTGCCCCACCTGTTTGGCGAGGTAGGCCGACCCGAACCCGCCATCGAAGGAGGCGACGTCGAGGTCGGTCTGCTTGAACCGGGCGTGCTCGCGGCTGGCCAGGGTCAGGTCGCAGACGACGTGCAGCGAGTGTCCCCCACCGGCCGCCCACCCGGGCACCACGCAGATCACCACCTTGGGCATGAACCGGATCAACCGCTGCACCTCGAGGATGTGCAAGCGGCCGGACCTTGCGGGGTCGATCGCGTCGGCGGTCTCCGCATCGGTGTCGGAGGTGTAGCGGTAGCCATCCTTGCCGCGGATGCGCTGGTCACCACCGGAGCAGAACGCCCACCCACCATCCTTCTCGGACGGGCCGTTGCCCGTGAGCAGGACGCAGCCGACCGTGGAGGTCTGTCTGGCGTGGTCGAGCGCTCGGTACAGCTCGTCGACGGTGTGCGGCCGGAAGGCGTTGCGGACCTCGGGACGGTCGAAGGCGATCCGGACCGTCGCCAGGTCCTCACCGGTGTCCGGATCGACCGCCCGGTGGTAGGTGAGGTCCGTGAGGTCGGTGAACCCCTCGACCTCACGCCAACGGGACGGATCGAACGTTTGCGAGACCACAGGCGACCTCCGACGAGGTAGGACGGGTTGGCGGTGCTACGGAGCCGCGGGCGGCTAGATGCTGCTGGCGACCCAGATGCCGCACACGACCGACACCGGGGCACCGGCCGTGCGGCCCTACGCTACCTCGCGGTCACCCTCTTCCCCTCGGTGACCCGACGACGAGAGGGGCGCGCATGGCGGGCCGTCTGATCGCGCTGCACCTACCTCCCGACCGGTTCCCGCACCACCTGCGGGAGGTCTGGGAGGGCGGCGATGCGGCGCTGCCCCTGCCTCTCGACGCCCCGAAGCAGCTCCTCCGTGAGATGCTCGACCGGATCCGGCCACACGAGCTGGTCACCAGCGACCCGGAGACCGGCGAGCCATCCCCGACGACGCGGCTGACGACACCCGGTCCACCGCACCCCATCCCGGACGGCACCGCGCTGGTGGTGAGCACGTCCGGGTCCACCGGCGAGCCGAAGGGCGTCGTGCTGTCCCACCGTGCCCTCGAGGCCTCGACGACCGCCAGCGTCGAACGGCTCGGCGCCCGCCATGGCGACCGGTTCACCCTCGCGCTCCCGCTGCACCACGTCGCCGGGCTGCAGGTGCTGCTCCGAGCCTGGGCCTGCGGGACGGAGGCCCGGATCGTCCCCGACCCGGGCGACGCCAAGCAACTGGTCCCGCAACCTGCCGACGACCCTACCGAGCCGGAGCACATCTCCCTCGTCCCCACCCAGCTCCAGCGGCTGGTCGAGCTCGGCGAGCTCGGCGAGCTGCCGGCCGGGGCGCTGCGCCGCTGGCGCACGGTCCTGGTCGGCGGGGCGCAACTCGACCCGGGGTTGCTGGCCCGCGCGGAAGCGGCCGGCGCCACGGTCGTCACCTCCTACGGCATGACCGAGACCTGCGGTGGCTGCGTCTACGACGGAGAGCCCCTCAGAGACGTCGAGGTAGAGGTGCGCGACGACGGGCGGGTTCGCCTGCGCGGCCCGATGCTGTTCTCGGGCTACCTCACGGCTGTCGACCCCAGTGCGGCTGAGCCAGCCGTCACCGACGCCCCCACCCCGCAGGTCCACCTCAGCGGGCTGGACCCCGACGGCTGGTTCAC
>SKNK01000326.1 GCA_007120565.1 Nitriliruptoraceae bacterium
CCGTAGAGCACCCCCAGCGGGACCGACCCGTCGGCGAGGATGGGCCGTCCGACGACCGCCAGGATCCACACGCCGATCAACACGATGGGTAGCGCGATCCAGAAGCCGACGGCGGGCCGCTCACGGAAGAAGAACACGCCGGCGAGGCCGACGAACACCACCTGCATGTTCGGGAGCACGGTGCCGAGCCCGGCGCCGACGATCTCGATGGTCGCGTGCCAGGCGACCAGATCGATCCCCAGCAGCACACCACCGGCCAGCGCCCACGGCAGCGCCCACCGCACCAGCCCCGGTTCGGGAGCCCGGCGCCGCGCGATCGCGACCAGGACGGCAAGCACCGGCAGGGCGTAGGCGCCACGGAGGAACGCCGAGCGCGCCACCTCGACGTCGGCCATCCGCACCCAGACGCCGGAGAACGAGATCATCACCGCGCCCAGCCACGGGCGGATCCGAGGCGGGAACAAGCGTCGGGTGGTAGCGGTGATCGCCCCGGTCATCGGCGCCTCCGGGAGGACGTTCGGTGAAGGCTGCCGACCACGACCGAGGACGCGATGGCGCGCAGTGTCCCGGGCACAGTACCCACGACGTCGGGACCACCGACCCTACGAGTCGCTACCGCCAGCGTCCACGGTCCCCTCGGGCGTGTCGAGGACGCCGACACCGCTGCCCGCGATCACCTCCGCACGGCCGCCGAGGAGCCACCTTGTCCCGCATCGAGTCACTCGACCGCCGGGCCTCTCGTGACGAGCCGCCACCTGACGGTCCCGAACCCGACACGCGTCGCACCGTCGCCGTCGTCGGCGGCGGGATCACCGGGCTGGTGGCCGCACGACGCCTGGCCGATAGCGGCGCGAAGGTGGCGCTCTTCGAGCGTGGGTCATCCGTCGGCGGTCAGCTCGCCGCGGTCACCGTGGCGGGCCGCCAGATCGACGTCGGCGCCGAATCGCTGTTCACGGCAGCCCCAGGACCCCTCAAGCTGATCGAGGAGCTCGGTCTGCACGACGACCTCATCGCGGCGAACCCGGCGACCACCTGGATCCAGACCCGGCGTGGGCTACGCGCCCTGCCTGCCGGCTTCACCCCGGCCGGGCCCACCCGGCTCTGGCCGGTCGCCCGCGCCGGTGTGCTCTCGCCCCGCGGCCTGCTGCGAGCCGGGCTCGAGCCCCTCCTGCCAGCCACAGCCACCGACGGCGACATCTCGGTCGGTGACTACCTCGACAGCCGGTTCGGCAGGCAGGTCACCGACCGGCTTCTCGACCCGCTCCTCGGCGGCTTGCACTCCGGGGATGTCCGCCGCTTGAGCCTCGCCGCAGCCACACCGCAACTGGCCGCGCTGGCCGTCAAGCACCGGTCGCTGCTGTTGCGCCGACGACCACCCGCCCGCTCCGGCCCGGCGTTCGTCACGCTCCGCGGCGGGATGCGATCCCTCACGGACCACCTCGCCGCGATGCTCGGTGACGTCGAGGTACACCTTGAGACGCAGGTGACCGCGCTCCGCCGCATCGACGGCCGGACGCAGCTCACGCTGGAGGGGGGCCGCCACCTCAACGTCGATGGGGTCGTGCTTGCCACGCCGGCACACGCGGCCGCGCAGGTGGTGCGTGAGGTGAGCCCTGCGGCCGCGGCCGAACTCGAGGGACTCCGCGCGGCGTCGGTGGCCGTCGCCGCCTTCGCCTACCCGGCGAGCGCGGCCGAGGTCCCCGCGATCTCGCAGGGCTCCGGCCTCCTCGTCCCGAGCAGCCACGGCGATCTGCTCAAGGCAGCGACGTTCCTGTCCACCAAGTGGTCCCACCACAGCGACGCCGAGGTGGTGTTCATCCGGGCCTCGGCGGGGCGGATCGACGACGACCGAGCACGCCACCTCGATGACACCGAGCTGATCACCCGCCTCGATGGAGAACTGCGTGCGGCCACCGGGATGACCGAAGCACCGACCGACGTGGCGATCCGGCGGTGGCCGGTGACGATGCCGCAGCGGGAGGTCGGCCACCGGCAACGCCTCACGACCATCACCCGCACGCTCGCCGACGACCTGCCCGGCGTCACGGTCGCTGGCGCCCCCTACGACGGCCCGGGACTGGCCTCGTGTCTGCGGTCGGCCGAACAAGCAGCGGCGCAGGTAGCCACAACCCTCGAGAGGTCTGCATGATGGAGCGAACGCAACGCATGGCTCGGCCGCAACGCACCGCGATCCGCGAGGTCCGTCAGGACGTCAACGTGCGTCCGTTCCTGGTGATCTGGGAGGCGACACGGGCGTGCCAGTTGGTCTGCCAACACTGCCGAGCGGACTCGCAGAGCGAGGCGCATCCCCTGCAGCTCAGCACGGAGGAGGGCAAGCGCCTCCTCGATGACATCGCGAGCTTCGGCGCTCCGAGCCCCATGGTCGTCATCAGCGGCGGCGACCCTTTCGAACGCACCGACCTCACCGAGCTGATCGCTCACGGGAAGCAGGTGGGGCTGAGCATGGCCCTCGCCCCATCGGTCACGGCGAAGGCGACCCGGGCGGCCTTCGCGGCAGCTGCGGACGCCGGCGTGAAGGCGGTCTCCATCTCCCTGGACGGCGCCAGTCCCGCCACCCACGACGGGTTCCGAGGCATCGATGGCGTGTACGACGCCACGTTGCCCGTCTGCCATGACATCGTGGATCTGGGCATGCGCCTGCAGATCAACACCACCGTCACCGCCGGCAACGTCCACGAGCTTCCCGGGATCCTGCGGCAGGTCATCAGCCTCCGGTCGTTCCTCTGGAGCGTGTTCCTGCTGGTTCCGACCGGCCGCGGCGACGCGCTCGCGGCACTCCCGCCCGATGAGGTCGAGGACGTCCTGCACTGGCTGGTCGACGTGTCGCACCACCTCGCCGTCAAGACCACCGAGGCGCCGCACTTCCGGCGGGTCGTGCTCCAACGCCGGGCGGCGGGCGACGCCGACCCCGTCACGACCTTCGGGCTCGGGGACACCTACAAGCGGCTGCGTGCCGCGCTCGACGAGGTGCTCGCGGACAACGACCTGCCGACACGGACACCGCGCCCACCGCTGGACATCAACGCCGGGCGTGGGTTCGTGTTCATCGATCACATCGGCGGCGTCTACCCGAGCGGTTTCTTGCCCATCCCGGGGGGATCGCTGCGGGAGCGGTCGTTGCCGGAGATCTACCGCGAGGCACCGCTGTTCCGGCAGCTGCGGGACGCTTCGCAGCTCGGCGGCCGGTGCGGCGTGTGCGAGTTCCGAAGCATCTGCGGCGGGTCGCGGTCCCGGGCGTACGGGGTCACGGGTGATCCGCTGGCGGAGGAGCCCTTCTGTAGCTACCAGCCGTCGGGCGGCCCTGTGCTGGACGCCGAAGGCATGCCCGCCTGACCCCACTCGACCCTGCAGGCGCATACCACCGATGCTGCTTCGCGCATCCGATCACAGGCGCCGGTGGACGGTGGCGCTGCGATTCGGCCTGAGGGGCGCAGCACGTAAGCTGCGCCCGCCGGGTTTGTTCAGGGGTCCGGTCCGGTTCCGGTGCCAGTCCCCCTCCACGGCGATAGAGGATCACGACGTTGCGTCTCGGCCTGCTGGAGATGGTGCGTGCTCCCGGTCGGTTCGCGCCGGTGCTCGCGGCGATCTCGCTGCTGGTCGGCCTCGTCCTCGCTTTCAGCGGCATCGGCACCAGTCACGTCGATGATCTGAACGGGGCCGTTGCGCGGAGCAGCGCTGACGTGCTCGTCCTCGCTGCCGGCGCCGAGGGCGCGCTCCAGGCGAGCCGGGTCGACGGCGCCGACGTCGAGGTGGTCGCGGCCCTGCCCGAGATCGCCGAGGCTGCTCCGATCGGGGAGGCGCGGGTCGGTGGTCGCGTCGACGGGGACCTCTACGACGTCTCGCTCTGGGGTGCGGGACCTGGCGGACCCGGCGCGCCCGAGGTGATCAAGGGTCGCCCACCCGAGGCCCTCGGGGAGGCCGTGATCGACATCGCGGACGCCCACCTCGGTCTTGGCATCGGCGCGACCCTGGAGGTTGCCGACACTGACGACCGGTTGACGATCGTGGGTCTGACGGAGGATCGGCGGTTCGCCAGCATCCCGACCGTCGTGGTCACCTACGAACAGTGGGAGGCGATCCTCAACGCCATCTTCGCCGACTCCGACGGGGTGGAACCGGCGATGATCGCGGTCACCGCCACCGATGGCGTGACCCCCGAACGGGCCGCGGCCGCCATCGACGCCCTGGACGCTGCCCTCGCCGCGGACGTGCCGCCGTCGCTGGCTGCAGGTCTGCCCGGTGTCGCCGGTGTGCGGGCCAGCTTCGCTGCCGCCACCCTGGTCGCGTTGATCGCCGTGAGCGCGGTGACCGGGCTGTTCTTCCTGCTCAGCGTCGCCCACCGCCGTCGTGCCTACGAGGTGCTCCGGGCCGTCGGCGCCTCGCGAGGGGTGCTCGTCCGTGCTCTCGCCACGCAGGCGGTGGCGTTGGTGGTGCTGGCGAGTCTGCTCGGAGGTGGTCTGGTCGCGGTCGCTGCTGCCGTCGCGCCACCTCGTGTCCCCCTGTCGGTCTCGTTCCCGCTGCTGGCGATCGTGACCATCGCGGCGCTGCTGGTGACGTTGACGTCCGCTCTCGGATCGGTTCGGGGCCTCCGCAAACTCGATCCCGCGGCAGCACTGGCTCGACGACCATGAGGCGTAGCGCGCTGGATCTCGCTGTCGCCGAGCTGCGGCGGACCCCCGGCCGGACGGTGCTCGCGGCCGGTGTGCTGACCGTCCTGTTGTTCCTCACCTTGACGTTGGCTGGGCTCGCCAACGCACTCGACCGGGGGAGCACGGGGGTCCTGCGCTCGTTGGACGCTGATCTGGTCGTGTTCAACGAGGAAGCACGGTTGCAGTTGCTGCGCAGCCGTGTACCCCGGCCGATGATGCTCGGCGCCATCTTCGTGGACGGGGTCAGTCATGTCGGCACGATCGGGCTCGTCCCGACCAGCGCGGACACGCCGAACGGCCGCGTCCGGGTCACCCTCGTCGGGTTCAGCGCCAGCTCCCCCGCCGAGCCGGTCCGGGTCGTCGAGGGCCGGCTCCCACGAGACGGACAGCCGGGCATCGCGGCCGTCGACGTCGTCCTCCGAGCCCAGGGCGTCGAACTCGGCGACCGCCTGGTCCTCGCCGGAGAACGCGAGGTCGAGGTCGTTGGCTTCGTCGAGGACACCCGGTTCCTCCAGCAGCCGACGGTGTGGGTCCCACCAGAGGTATGGGCGCGGGTGCGGGTCAGTGCGTTCCCGGAGGCGGGGTTCGCCGAGCAGTTGGTCGGAGCAGCCGTCGTCCGGATCCGTTCGACCGCGGATCCCGACGAGGTGGCGCGAGCGATCGAGGAGGAGTTCGAGGGCACCGAGGTGGTCACGCTGGGCGAAGCCGTGTCCTCCATCCCCGGGGTCGACGTCCAGCGTGCGACCTTCGCCGTGCTGGTCGCGATGTCGGTCGGGGTGCTCTCGCTGGTCGTCGGGCTGCTGTTCGTGCTGTTGGTGACCGAACGACGGCCACAGCTCGCGACCTTGCGGGCTCTCGGGGCACCTCGTCGTCTCCTGGCGGACACCTTGGTAGTACAGGCTGTGACCCTGTGGGCGATCGCTCTGTTGGGCGGGGCGGTCGGGACCCAGCTGCTGGCTCGTGTGGTCCCAGAGGCGATGCCGCTGGAGCTGCGCCTCCCGGTGCTCGGGCTCGTGGGTATCGCCTCGCTCGCGGCGACGCTCCTGGGGTCGCTGGTGGCACTGCGGCGCGTGGTCGGGATCGACCCGGCGACGGTGATGTCGGAGGCAGATGGATGAGGGACGCGGATGCGCAGGCCCGTGTGGAGGCAGAGCACTGCACCAAGGTGTTCGGCAGCGGCGAGGTCGCGGTAACGGCCGTCGATGGCGTGTCCTTC
>SKNK01000257.1 GCA_007120565.1 Nitriliruptoraceae bacterium
ACAGGCCGATGACGTTGGGGATCGCCATGAGGAAGATCATGGAGTCGGAGATGCCGATGACCGGACCGAGCGAGAGCGAGGCGCCGACGATGACGAACAGGCAGAAGATGACCTTGAACGCGGTCTCCGCTGCCTCACTGTCACCGAACAGGTAGCCGGTCGCCTTCATCCCGTAGTAGCTCCAGGTCAGCATCGTCGAGAACGCGAACGCGATCACGGCGATGGCAAGCACGTTCGGGAACCACGGGATGACCGTGGCGAACGCGGCTGAGGTGAGCGCGACCCCACCGAGCTCCGAGGCAGCCGGGTCGAGGTAGGCGCCGGAGATCACGATGATCAACGCCGTCGCCGTACAGACGATGACGGTGTCGATGAAGGGTTCGAGCAGCGCGACGTGCCCTTCGGTCGACGGGTGGTTGGTCTTGACGGCTGAGTGCGCGATCGCGGCGGAGCCGATGCCGGCCTCGTTGGAGAAGGCCGCTCGCTGGAAGCCGACGATCAGCGCACCGATGATGCCTCCCCCCACGCTGGAGAACCCGAAGGCACCGGCGAAGATCTCGCCGAACGCCGCAGGCACGGCCGGGAGGTTCGCCCCGATGACCACGACCGCCGCGATGAGGTAGACGGCAGCCATGATGGGGACGAGCTTCTCGGTGACCTTGGCGATCGACTTGATCCCCCCGATGATCACCGCACCGACGGCGACTGCGAAGGCCAGCCCGACGATCCACCTCAGGTTGACCAGCGGGCTGTCCGCACCGCCGGAGACGGCGATGATCTGCGCGGTGGCCTGGTTGGCCTGGAACATGTTGCCCCCGCCGATCGCACCACCGATCGCGGAGATCGAGAAGAAGATCGCGAGGAACTTGCCCGTGCGGACGCGACCGGTCACCTCGGCGATGCCCTTCTCGAGGTAGTACATCGGCCCACCGGAGACCGTGCCGTCGGGACGCTCGTGGCGGTACTTCACGCCGAGCGTGCACTCCGCCATCTTGCTGGACATGCCGAGGAACCCCGCGATCACCATCCAGACCGTCGCACCGGGTCCACCGAGGGTGATCGCCACCGCGACCCCGGCGATGTTGCCCAGGCCGACCGTGCCCGAGACGGCCGTCGCGAGCGCCTGGAAGTGGGTGACCTCGCCGGCGTCGGCTGGGTCGGAGTAGTCGCCACGCACCAGCTCCAGGGCGTGCTTGGGGCCTCGCAGGTTCATGAATCCGAGGTAGTAGGTGAAGAAGGCGCCCGCACCGACCAGCCACAGCACGATGAGCGGCAGGTTCACCCCGGCCACAGGGACCGAGTAGAAGACGATGCCCTCGATCACCGAGGACACGGGGTTCATGGCATCGCTGATGCGCTCATCGATGCTCTGGGCGAGGATGATCTCCGACACGTTCGCTGCTCCTCCGAGACTCATGGGACCACCGTGACCGGGACGTCGGCGATCTGGATCAGGTGTGAGGGGACGCTGCCGAACAACGCGTTCTTCAGCCGGCTCTCACCGGTTCGCCCGACGATGATCTGGCTGGCCCCGTGCTCGCGAGCGAGCTCGGCGAGCAACTCGGACCGATCGCCGTGCTTGGCCACCGGGGTGCACTCCACGGCGTCGCCGACGAGTTCGACCGCCGGCTCGAGGATCTGCTCCTGAGCAGCGGCGAGTTCGGCCGCTCGACGCTGTGGGCGTGTCTCGTTCTCCTCCGGGGTGGTGAACGAGTAGGGCGACCACGGGATGATGTGGGCGATCACCAAGCCCGCCCCAAGTGCGGTGGCGCGCTCACGGGCGAACTCCACCGCCCGCCTGCTCGCCTCACTGCCGTCGACGCCGACGAGGATCACTGCGGGCATGCCACGCTCCATCCAGTTGGGAGGGGCGACGCTGGGCCTCGATGCGACCGTCGCGCACGCCCTACTCCGGCGGATCGCAGGGTCCCTCCACGGCCCGGCGATCGGCGGAAGCTACGGAGCGATCAGCGTTGCAAGCAAGGGAAATATCTCTGCAAGCGAACTGCAGGACGACCGCAGGTTCGCCTTGCTATCCGCGAGCGGACCGGGGCCGTCTGCGCCCCACCGTGCCTCGCCCAAGGGCTCCGCGAAAGGGTCAGGATCGCCGCTGGGGGCCGCGCACGCAGTATCCACGGGCTCGATCCTTCGTCTCCGGACACGACTCGCCAGCCCCCTCCAAGGGCGATCGGCGCCACCGACCGGCCGTGAGCGTGCGAAGGGGCCAGTGCGCCCACGCTGTCGGCCGTACGAGTGACCGCACACGTGCTCACGAGCTCCCGCGCATCGACGGTCCGGGGTGAGCCTCCAGAACCGAACCACGGCGCCGATGCACACCCTCGTCCGGATGCGGGATCAGCCCGCGTCCTCCAACGCCTCCAGCAACCGGTCGGCCGCGGTGTACGGGTCGAGCTCGCGTGCTGCCACCTGTGCCGCGAGATCCTCGAGCACGACGTCGTCGCTGGCATCCAAGCCGGCGAAGCGCCGGCGCACCGCTTCCAGGGCGATCTCACGGATCGTGTGCGTCGCCCGATCGCGCCGGCGTTGCTCCCGCAGACCCGAGCGGTCGAGGAAGGCGAGGTGGTCGTCGACCGCCTCGGCCAACTCGTCGAGACCCTCGGCACGCACCGCGACGGTCCGTACGATCGGGGGCCACCACGCGCCCTGGCCGGTTGCACCGGCTACCTCGACGTCGCTGCTGTCGCGGTCTTCGTCGTCCCCGTCAGGATGGCCATCCGAGCCCGGTGGTGGCGCTTCCAGGGCATGGCCCATCTCCAGCATCCCGCGCAACTCGGACTCCAACTGACCTGCTCCCCCGCGGTCGGCCTTGTTGATCACGAAGACGTCGGCGACCTCCAGGATCCCAGCCTTGGCCGCCTGCACACCGTCGCCCATGCCTGGAGCCAGCGAGACGATCGTGGTGTCGGCGGTCGCGGCGATCTCCACCTCGGACTGTCCGACCCCGACCGTCTCCACCAGGATGTCATCGAAGCCGGCGGCGTCGAGCAGCAGCACCGCTTGCGGGGTCGCGAAGGACAGACCGCCCAGGTGCCCGCGCGAGGCCATCGACCGGATGAACACCTGCGCGTCGGCGTGGTGGCCCTGCATCCGAACACGGTCGCCCAACAGCGCCCCGCCGGAGAAGGGCGAGGACGGGTCGACGGCCAGCACCGCGACCGACCGGTCCTGCTCACGGAGCTTGGTGGCGAGCTGATCGGTGAGGGTCGACTTGCCGACACCCGGCGATCCGGTGAGACCGATCACACGGGCCCGTCCGGTGCGCGGGTAGATAGCGGCCACGACCTCACGTAGGCGGGCCGGGTCACCGTCCTCGACCACGGTCAGCAGACGCGCGAGCGCCCGCCGTTCACCGCGTTCGAGCCCGGCGATCAGCTTGGGGACCTCGACGGTCACCGTCACCTCCGTCTCGTCGCGACCGCCGGGGCAGGTCCGGAGCGTCGTCGGTTCAGGCCGGGACCGACAGGGTCAGAGCATCACCCTGGCCGCCACCACCACACAAGGCTGCGGCGCCCTCGCCGCCGCCCCGCTGCCGGAGCTCGTTGATCAGGGATACCACGATGCGGGCACCGGAGCAGCCGATCGGGTGGCCGAGGGCGATGCCTCCGCCGTTGACGTTGACCCGGTCCTCGTCGATGCCGAGGTCACGCTGTGAGGCGACCGCAACCGAAGCGAAGGCCTCGTTGATCTCGTAGAGGTCGAAGCCGGCCGGGTCGGCGCCGATGCGCTCGGCCGCGTTGCGGATCGCACCCGACGGTTGCAGGTGCAGCGACGCGTCGGGGCCGGCGACGGTCCCCCAGGAGGTGATCGTCGCGAGGATCGGCAGTCCAAGCTCCTCGGCCTTCTCGCGACTGGCGAGCACCAACGCGGCTGCTCCGTCGGAGATCTGTGACGCGTTGCCTGCGGTGATGGTGCCGTCCTTGGTGAACGCGGGGCGTAGGCCACCGAGTGACTCGACGGTGGTCCCAGGACGGATCCCCTCGTCCTCGCTCACGGTGACCGGGTCGCCCTTGCGCTGCGGTACCTCGACCGGCACCACCTCGTCGTCGAAGGCGCCGCGCTTCCAGGCTTCGGCTGCACGCTCGTGGGAGCGGGCGGACCAGGCGTCCTGGTCCTCACGGGAGATGCCGAGGTTCTTGTCGGTCTGGTAGTTGTCGGTGGCCAGTCCCATGGCACACGCGTCGAAGGCGCACGTCAGCCCGTCGTGCATCATCACGTCGATCAGCGCGCCATCGCCCATGCGGTAGCCGAACCGGGCCTTGTCGAGCACGTAGGGGGCGGTGCTCATCGACTCCATGCCGCCGGCCACGATCAGATCGAAGTCTCCGACGCGGATCAGGTCGCGGGCTCGCGCGATCGCGGTCATGCCCGACAGGCAGACCTTGTTGATCGTCTCGCTGGCGATGTCCATGCCGATCCCGCCGGCGACGGCCGCCTGCCGCGAGGTGATCTGGCCCTGCCCGGCTTGCAGCACGTGACCCATCACGACGTACCCGACATCGGACGCGTCGACACCCGAGCTCTCGAGGGCGCCGGCGATGGCCCGGCCCCCGAGATCCATAGCCGACAACGACGACAATCCGCCCCCGAACCGACCCACCGGCGTCCGGGCGTACCCGGCAACGACGACCTCCCGCATGACGCGCTCCTCGAACTCGACGATGGCCACAGCGTAGAGGGCCGGACCGGACCAGCCAGAACCGACCGGCGGTGACCAGTGGATCAGCGTCGCCGGGGCGCCACCGTCAGCGGCGGGTGCGTGCCGGCCTCAGCGGGAGCGAGGCACACGACCTTCAGCCTTCAGCCGATCAGCCTTCAGCCGATGCTCGGAGCGCCGAAGACCAGCAACGCCTCGTACGAGGGAGCCCCTCCGGACCGCAACTCGGCTTGGACGCGCCGCATCGTCTCGGCCACGTGGGGCGGCGGCGAGGTGGTCTCAGCAGAAACGGGTGCGTCCATGGCCACAGCGTGACAGGCGGTATCGCTCCACGGAAGGGATGCCGGTGCGAACCGTGCGAACCTCCTCAGAGGCCGCTGGGTGCGGCGTGCGAGCCTCGACCGAACCGCGTTCTGGACGCCCGTCCAGGTCGCGATCCACGACCGGTGGGGGCTGACCCAAGGTGCTCCTGGCACCGGCGAGGTGGCAGGATGTGCCTCCTAGCTGTCTCCGCAGACCATCGCCGCATCGGGAGTACGCCATGGACGTGACCCGGATCGACCAGATCGCGATCGCGGTCGAGGACCTCGACGCATCGCTCGCCTTCTACGAGCGTGCCTTCGGCCTGACGCCGGAGTACCGCGAGGTCGTTGACAGCGACGGGGTCGAGGAGGCCATGCTCAACGTGGGCGGCGTCTACATCCAACTCCTCCAGGCGACCCGCGACGATTCCCCGATCGCGAGGTACCTCGCCAAGAACGGGCCCGGGCTGCACCACGTCGGTTTCGGGGTCGGATCGGTCGCGGACGCCCTCGACCATCTCCGCGAGGAGGAGGTCCCCCTGATCGATCAACAGCCACGCCCCGGCGGCGGGGGGCACACGGTGGCGTTCGTCCATCCGAAGGGGACGGGCGGCGTGCTCGTCGAACTCGTGGAGGACCACAACGACGCTGAGGGGCCATCAGCGGACGCCGAGAGCGACCAGCCTGCCGACCCGTGACGGAGCCGGGGGTCGGCCCCGAAGGGTCTGATGGGTAGCCATGTCGATAGCCTGCAGACGGCAGGTCGCATCTGAGGACGAACGTGGGATTCACCGATCGGCTCCGCGCCTGGTTCAAGGGCGACAGCAAGCGAACCAAGCCGAAGAGCACCGACGACTCCTCCCGCTCCTCCACCAAGGAGCTGGAGGAGTTCGTGCGC
>SKNK01000368.1 GCA_007120565.1 Nitriliruptoraceae bacterium
AGGGTCGGCGGCTCCATGTCGCCCACGTCGGCGACTCCCGCGCCTACCTGCTCCGCGACGGCAACTTCAGTCAGCTCACCGACGACCACACCCTCGTGCAACACCTGATCGATGAGGGACAGCTCTCCAAGGAGGAGGCGGCGACCCACCCGCAACGTTCCGTGGTGACCCGGGCGATCGGTGTCTCACCGGATGTCGATGTCGATGCGATGAGCCTCGAGCTCCGTCCGGCTGACCAGGTGCTGCTGTGTTCGGACGGGCTGACCGGTGTCGTGCCCGATGAGAGGATCGCCCAGGTGCTCCTCGAGGTCGACGACATCGACACCGCCTTGGACCGGCTCGTGGATATGGCCAACGATGCCGGAGGCCCGGACAACATCACCGCCGTCCTCATCCGGTTCGAGGACCCCGATGCTGATATCGACCACGCCGGCCCGCAGACCGTGGTCATCGGCACCCTCAGCGACGACGGGGACAAGGACTGGGCGGGCCGCCTGGGAACGTACGGCTCATTCGGCAGTTCGCGCCCATCCTATGACGGTGCCGCCAGCGACCATGGTGACGACGCGTCACGCTTCAGCGGTCTGGTGATGCGTTCGGTGGCGGTCCTGGTCGGCGTCGTCGTGCTCGGCGCCGTGCTCTACGGCGGGGGGCGCTTCTTGCTGTCCCAGAACTACTACGTTGGGCTCGACGAGGAACAGGTGGTCATCTACCAGGGCTTGGATACCGAGATCGGCCCGATCCAGCTGTACCGGGTGGCCGAACGCTCGCAGTTGACCCTCGACGACGTCCCCTCGTACTTCCATCTCACCCTCCAAGAGGGCATGAACGCCGCCGACATCAACGACGCACGGCGGCGCGTCCGTGGCATCCCGACCCGCGAGGAGGAGGCCACAACGAACGACGACGAGGTAGAGGGTGGCGACCTCGATGACGACGAGGTCGAGGACGGCGACACCGACGCGACGCCGTGACCGCGCGGGGGCGAGAGGCGGCTGCCGCATCACGATCGCCGAGCGCCGCCGGCCTGGCCAATCCTCGACGCATCGAGGCGCGGCTGCTGACCGGCGCCGTCCTGCTGACGGCCCTCGCCGGCATGTTGCTCGGGTGGTCGGAGTCGCCTGACCTGCCACCTGCCGCGGTCATCACCGGCGTCGCGCTAGCGGTCACCGCCATCGTCGCGCACATCACGGTGCGTCATGCGGCACCCGACGCCGACCCTGCGATCCTGCCGCTTGCGTTCCTGTTGAACGGCATCGGACTGGTCTTCGTCCGCCGCGTGGACATCGCCGCCGGCACCGACCTCGCCGCGACCCAGACGTTGTGGACCGCCGTCAGCGTCGGGGCGCTGTGTCTGGGACTGTTGTTCGTCACCAGTGTGCGGCCGCTCGAGCGCTACCAGTACACCTTCGGGCTCGCCACGATCGTCCTGCTCCTGCTGCCGATCATCCCCTTCATCTCCGCCGGGGTCATCAACGGGGCGCGGTTGTGGATCGACGTGTTCGGGATGCGGTTCCAACCCGGGGAGGTCGCCAAGCTCACCGCCGTGCTGTTCCTGGCGGCCTACCTGGCACGCAACCGAGACATGCTGTCGGTCGCGACCCAACGGGTCGGCCCGCTGTTCATCCCGGCGACACGCCACCTCGCCCCGGTGTTCATCGCCGCCATCGGCTCGATGGCTATCATGGCGCAGCTGCGTGATCTGGGCTCGGCCGTGCTGTTCTTCGGCACCTTCATCGCGATGTTGTACGTCGCAACGGGACGGGTCGCCTACCCCATGCTCGGGATCGTGCTGTTCGCCTCCGCGTGCCTGATCGCCTACCAGGTCTTCTCCCACGTTCGCGTCCGAGTCCACATCTGGGTCGACCCCTGGTCGGACGTGCAGGGGTCGGCGTACCAGCTCGCCCAGAGCCTCTTCGCGCTGGGTACCGGAGGCCTCACCGGTACCGGCCTCGGCTTCGGGCGTCCGCAGGACATCCCCTTCTCATCGACGGATGCCATCTTCGTCGTGATCGGTGAGGAGCTCGGCCTGCTCGGCGCCACCGCCGTACTGATCGCGTTCCTGCTGCTGGTGGCCCGTGGCCTGCGCATCGCACTCACGGCACGCGATGAGTTCAGCACCTTGCTCGCCCTCGGGCTGACGGTGACCTTGGCGCTGCAGACCTTCGTGATCGTCGGCGGACTGACGCGGCTGGTCCCGCTGACGGGTATCACCTTGCCGTTCATCTCCTACGGCGGATCATCCCTGCTGGCCAACTACCTCATCGTCGCCGTGCTGTTGCGCATCAGCCACGAGTCACGCGCTGCGGCGCGCGGCAAACCCGAGCCCGCCCAGCCATCGGCGGTGCGCCGCTCGGCGGCGAGGCAACGTGCCTCGATCGCCAACGAGTCGACCGGCCGCATCCCCACCCAGGGCGGTGACACATGAACCGCTCGATCGGGCGCGTCGCCACCGTCCTGCTGGTGCTGTTCGGTGCCTTGTTCGTCAACCTCAACGTCATCACGTTGATCCAGGCTGACGACCTGGCCAACCATCCAGCGAACCGTCGCCTCATCGTGCGCGAGTACGAGCTACCTCGCGGTCCCATCGTCGTCGGTGAGGATGCGATCGCCAGCTCGGTCCCGACCGATGGCACGCTGCGCTACCTGCGGACCTACCCCGATGGGACCCGCTACGCCCACCTCACCGGGTACTACTCCCTGGTGCTGCAACGCTCGGGTCTGGAACGCTCCCTGAACGAGGAGCTGACCGGCCGACCTACCGAGGTGGTCGCCCAGAACCTCGGCGACCTGCTCGGTGGCGCCAACCGCCCGGGCAACGCCGTGCACCTCACGATCGACGGCGAGATCCAGGCAGCAGCGGAGTCCGCTCTCGACGGCCGCGAGGGCGCCGTCGTGGTCATCGACCCACGTTCCGGTGCGGTGCTCGCCAGCTACGCCAACCCCACCTTCGACCCCAACCCGCTGTCCAGTCACGATCACTCCGAGATCCGGGACGCGTGGGACCGCCTCCGTGACGCCGACGACAACCCCATGCTCGACCGTGCCACCAGTGAGCTGTACCCCCCGGGATCCACCTTCAAGCTGGTCGTCGCCGCGGCGGCACTGGAGCGAGGGGAAGCTCCGGACTCGCTGTACCCGGACGAGGCGGTCTACGACGTCCCCCAGACCTCCGCCGACATCGGCAACTTCGGCGGTGGCACCTGCGGAAGCGAGGAGACGATCAGCCTTGCCGATGCGTTCCGGGTCTCGTGCAACACCGTGTTCGCACGGCTCGGCGTGGACCTGGGCGATGAGGATCTGATCCGGCAGTCCGAACGGTTCGGCTTCAACCGGGAGCTGCCCTACGACCTGTCGACCGCGACCAGCCAGATACCTCAGGAGCTCGATGCTCCTGCCACCGCCCAGAGTGCCCTCGGCCAACGCGACGTGCGCGCAACCCCGCTGCACTTCGCTCTGGTGGCCGCTTCGATCGCCAACGGTGGCGAACTGCTCCGCCCACACGTGGTCGCCAACGTGCTGAGCCCCGACGGTCAGGTCGTACGAGGTCCCGATGACGGCCCCTGGACCGGCGTCGGCAATGATGCTCGCCCGATCTCCGCCCGCACCGCGGAGCAGCTGCGACAGATGATGATCGACACCGTCCAGTCAGGGACCGGCCAAGCCGCCCAGATCGACGGTGTCGAGGTCGGTGGTAAGACCGGTACGGCCGAAGCTGACCGTGGTCCGGTCGCCTGGTTCGTCGGGTTCGCCGGCGACGATGCCGCGATCGCGGTGGTCCTGCCCACCGAGGACGAGAGCGCCACCGGCGGCGGTGTCGCCGCGCCGGTCGCTCGACAGGTCCTCGAGGTCGCCGTAGACCGCGTTGGAGGCCGGTGACGGCCACCACGGATGCGGAGCCTGCACGGGTAGGCTCGCGCGCTACATCCCTACTCCCTCTCGGAGGCTGCCGGTGAGCGTTGGACGTGTCCTCTCTGGGCGCTACGAGCTCCTGCGCATCCTCGGGCGGGGCGGCATGGCCGAGGTCTACGCGGCCCGCGACCAGACGCTGGGGCGTGAGGTCGCGGTCAAGCTCCTGCTCGAACGGTTCCGCGACGACGCCGGGTTCACCCGCCGCTTCCAGGACGAGGCACGCAACGTCGCGCGGCTCAACCATCCCAACCTCGTTGCGGTCTACGACACCGGCGCTGACCAGGGCCAGCCCTACATCGTCATGGAGCTGGTCCGGGGCCGGTCGATGCAGCAGGCGATCGCTTCGGGGGGGCTGACGGAGGACCGGGCGATCGAGGTTGTCGCCGACGTCTGCTCGGCGCTGTCGTACGCCCACAGCCAGAACCTCATCCACCGCGACATCAAGCCGGGCAACATCCTGTTGGCGGAAGACGGCACCGTGAAGGTGACCGACTTCGGTATCGCGCGTGCGATCGACGAAGAGACGGTCACCCAGACCGCTGCGGTACTGGGTACCGCCGCCTACCTGTCACCGGAGCAGGCCCAGGGGTTCGACGTCGATGCTCGCAGCGACATCTACTCCCTCGGTGTCGTGCTCTACGAAGCGCTCACCGGCTGGCAGCCCTTCTCGGGGGACTCTCCCGTCACGATCGCCTACCAGCACGTCCAGGAGACCCCCCGCACCCCGCGCGAACTCGACGAGAGCATCAGCCCTGCCGCAGAGGCGATCACGATGCGGGCGCTCGCGAAGAACCCTGCGAACCGCTACCAGGACGCCGCCGAGATGCGCGACGACCTGATGAACGCCCGGGTCGGCGGACCGGTCCATGCCCCAGCCGTGCTGTCTCCAGCAGAGACGACGGCGCTCCTGGAGACCACTCCCCCACCTCGCCCCGTCGACGACTCCGCCGGTCGGCGCAAGCGAGGAGCGATCTACTTCCTCGTCACCCTGCTGGCCCTGGCCGCGTTGATCGCCGCAGGATGGGTCATCGCCGGCTTGTTGGCGACCGAGGAAGGGCCACAGGTCTCGGTACCCAACGTGGTCGATCTCCCGCAGGAGCTGGCGGAGGACATGATCGTCGACAGCGGCCTGCAGGTCGGCAACGTCTCCGAACGCATCACCGACGAGGTCGAGCCCGGGATCGTGCTCGAACAGGACCCTTCAGCCGACGAGTTGGTGCCGGAAGACAGTCGGGTGAACCTGGTCGTATCGGTGGGTGAGGACACCGTCGAGGTTCCGATCATCGAGGGCCTGTCCGAGGACGAGGCGCTGGCCACACTCCGCGAAGCAGGGCTCGTCCGAGGCGAACGTGAACGCGAGTACAGCGCCGAGGTCGAAGAAGGCGTCATCATCTCGCAGGATCCCTCCCCGGGGACCGAGGTCTCCGACGGCAGCCGGGTGAACTACGTCGTCAGCCTCGGCGAGGAGTTGGTCACGGTCCGGCCGGTGGTCAACCGCACCGAGCAGGACGCGATCGCGCGCCTCGAGGATCAGGGACTCGAGCCCGAGATCGAACGTGAGCATCATCCCACCGTCGCCGAGGGGTTCGTCATCCGGCAGGATCCCTCTGCCGGCGAGCAGGTCGCTCCCGGCTCCGTGGTCACGATCGTGGTGAGCGAGGGGCCCGAGCCAGTGGAGCCTGAGCCGTGCCCGACCGACCCGAGCATCCCCGAGGATCACCCGGACTGCGAAGAGGAGCCGGTGGAGATCCCGCCGATCGATGAGGAACCTCCTCCGGCGGAAGAGGAAGATCCCCCTCCCCCGGAGGAGGGGGCAGACGATCCTGACGACGCCTGAGTCGGGCTAGTCGACTACGACCGCCGGTTCCTCCCGGTCGAGCGAGGTCGAGGCCCAGATCTGCCTGACCACGACGATCAGACTCGCGATGCTCAACGCGAGGATCGCGATCACGATCG
>SKNK01000069.1 GCA_007120565.1 Nitriliruptoraceae bacterium
CGCAGGACCTCTTGGGTGATGGTGTCGATGAGCTGTTCGGTGTTCACACGAGTCTCGTTCCGTAACGCTCTTCGAGCTGACCGATCTTCTGGACGCGGCGACCGTGCCGCGGTTCGCCATGGGGCGTTGCCAGCCAGGTGTCGACGATCTGGCGGGCGAGGTTGTCTCCGAGCAGTCCCGCGCCGAGGGCCAGGACGTTGGCGTAGTTGTGCTCACGGCTGTTGCGGGCGGAGGAGACGTCCCAGCAGGTCGCAGCACGGATGCCCGGCACCTTGTTGGCGGCGATGGCGGAGCCGATCCCGGCACCGTCGATCACGATGCCAGCCTGGCACTCTCCGGTCGCGACCTTGCGTGCGACCTCATGGGCGATGTCGGGGTAGTCGACCGCGTCGGTGCTGCGGGTCCCGCAATCGCGGACGATGAAGCCTTGGTCGCGCAGGTCGGCGGCGAGGCGCTCCTTGAGGTGGAAGCCTCCGTGGTCGGAGCCGACGGCGAGCACCTGCAGCGGCCCGTCGGACCCTGATGACGGGTCCGGTGCCTGATCGCCGAGATCGGGGTTGGTCTCCAGGAAGCGACCGACGACGTCGGCGACGACCGCGCGGACCTGCTCGGTGGTCGGCGTCGGGTCAGCCATGGTCGCCACCGGTCGGAGCCTCGCCGAGCAGTTCGACGCGGTACTCGTAGCGGCCGGGAACGAAGGCCAGCTGGGTCCACTCGAGGGGCAGGTCCTTAGCCGTCCACGTGCATCGTTGGATCTGGAGCAGGGCGGTGCCGACATCGCAGCCGAGCAGCTCGGCCTCGGTCGCGCCGGCGAGGACGGGCTGGATCGTCTCGGCGCCGTGGCGGGGGACCAGGTCCGGCGAAGCCTCGCCCAACAGCGCGTACAGCGAGCTGCCCTCGAGCGTGCCGCGGGCGATGCGCCAGTCGTGGGCGCCGAGGACCGGCAAGGGCAGCCACGTCCTGGACAGTCCGATCGGGTCACCGTCGGCGACGAGCAGCCGTTCGAGGAAGCGGCACGGTGTGCCCTCATCCACCTCGAGGTCCTGGCACACCCTGGCGGGAGCGTCCACGACCGCCGAATCCAGGACGCGGTGCGACGGGCGGTAGCCCTGGCTGCGGAGGAGCTCCGTGAAGGAGGTCAGCACCGGAACGTGCTGGATCTTGGGTGTGGTGACGAAGGTGCCCTTGCCCTGCACGCGGTGGACCAACCCCTCGGCCTGCAGGTCGCCGACGGCCTGGCGGATCGTCGACCGCGACACGCCGTAGGTCTCCTCGAGTTCGGCCTCGGTGGGCAGCCGGTCGCCCGGTCGCAGCCCCCGGTCCTCGATCTCTGCTCGGAGTGCCTCACGCAACTGCACGTACAGCGGGAGTGCCGCGTGCGCGTCACGGGAGGGCAGCCGAGGGCGTGCGAGGAGATTCGTCATGATGACATGATCATGCCCGGGCGCCGTCGCCCTGTCAACGTAGAGGGGCATGTTCGGGTCGAGAGCGTTCGCCATCACGTCTTCGACGCTCGGCCACCATCCGCGTTCGCGCTGTCGCCCGGGAAGTAGGCTGGCGACACGCGATGGAGGAGTCAGCGGTGGCGGTCTCCCACGGGGGCATGCAGCGTTCGCTCGAGATGATGAAGGAGATGGCTCGCAGCGGGGGCCGACTCGAGCGCGACCGGTTCGACCACTTCCTGCCCTACGTGGTGCTGACCGTCGTGGGGATCGGTGTGGCGGTGTTCCTCGTGATCCGACTGATCATGTGGCTGTTCTGACGGCTGCCGATCCCCTCACCCCGGCACGCGGTCGAGCTACGCTGCCATCGGCGGCTTGTCACGCCTGACCTTCACCCCGGCCCCCGCGCGGCCGGCAACGCGAAGGCCAAGGGGACCTCGAGTGCTCGACAAGGATCTCGGCGTGGCCTCACGGTCACGACCGCCGGGATCAGGACCGTCTTGGTCATGCCACCTGACGTGTCACCGGTAGGTCGATGAGCGCGGGTCGTCGATCAGGCCGGTCGAGACACGAGAGGTCGGAACGATGACCCGACAGGAGTCCTTCAAGCGGCGCATCCGTGAGCGGATGGCCAAGACGGGTGAACGCTACGGCGCGGCGCGCCGGGTGCTGATCGAGAAGGCCGGCGAACCCGCTCACGACGAGGCCACCACACGCCGGTGGATCGCCGAACCCGAGATCGGGGATGACGCGGTGCTCGAGGCGACGGGACGCCGCTGGAACGACTGGTGCGACCTGATCGATGCGTGGCCAGGCAACGAGGATGGCCACGCCGCCATCGCGGCTCACGTGCACGAGGAGCACGGCATCCCTGGCTGGTGGGCGCAGAGCATCACCGTGGGCTACGAGCGCATCACGGGACGCCGCCTACCGCACCAACGCCCGGACGGCACGTTCAGCGCAGGCCGATCACGGACGGTGAGGGTCGACACCGCGGTGCTGCGGGAGATGCTGCTCGACGACGCCGACCGCGCCGAACTGTTCCCCGGCCTCGACACCGAGCTCCGCTCGCGCCCGACGTCCAAGAACGTCCGGCTCGCGATGGACGAGGGCGCCGCGGAGATCGCCCTGGCCCCACTCGACGATGGCCGTGTCAAGGTGACCATCTCCCACGAGCGGCTGCCGGAGTACGAGGCCGTCGATCGCTGGAAGCGCTTCTGGGGCGAGTGGCTCGACGCGCTCCACGAGGCCTGATCGGTCGCCCTCTGATCGGTCGGCGCGCCCCGCCCGACCCACCGCGCTGAGGTGGTCAGACGGGGTGCGTCGCCTCGATGGTGGCCGGGGGTGCGGGCGGGACCGGTCCGGTGTCATCGCGCTGGACGATCAGGATGCCGACGACGATGCAGATACCGCCGATGAGCTGCCACAACCCAGGGAGCTCGGCGAGCAGGACCCAGGCGACGAGCACGGCGAAGAGCACCTCGGTCAGCGCGACGAAGGACGCCACCCGTGTCCCCAGGCGCAGGATCGCCCGGATCCCGGTCACGTAGGCGACGACCGTGGACATCACGACCAACCACGCGGCGGGCACCAACCAGCTGACCGAGAACCCGGCCAGGACGGTGTCGCTCGTGCCGAAGCTCAACGGCACGACGCCCACCAGACCGGCCACGCCGATCACCACGGCGCCGACCGCGGTTCCGCCAGCGGCCATGATCAGGGGCGGCAGGTCCTCGTCCTGCCGAGCGGAGATCACGAAGAAGCCGGCGAGGCACACCGCGGCGAGCAGCCCCCAGGCGACACCGACCGGGTCCACCCCGGATGCGCCCGCCACCTCGATCACGAACGCGAGTCCGACGATGGTCAACCCGGCACCGAACAGGGTGGCCCGCCGCGGAAGGGTCCGGCTGCGCACCGAGGTCCACGCCAACAGCATCACCGGTGCCAGGAACTCGAGCAGCAGGGCCACGCCGACGTCGAGGGTGCGCACCGCGTTGAAGAAGGCCAACTGCGTCCCGGCCATCGCAACGACGCCGTAGAGGACGAGCGTGCGGATCGAAGCACCCCGTAGCCGGATCCGGCCCCGTAGCGAGATCGCCGCCGCGATGCTCAGCAGGATCGCGGCGCCCCCGAGGCGCACCAGGACGGCCGACCCGGCGGTCCACCCCGTCTCGATCAGCGCCTTGGCCATGGCCCCGGATGAGCCGAAGGTCGCGGCGGAAGCGATCGCCATGACCAACCCCGCACGGACCGCCTTGCGGCGGGCCCCCGGGTCGACCACGACCGACATCACAGCTCCAACGGCATCCGTCCGGACGGCGGTTGCGCCCCGGATCGAAGCGCCGACGGTACGCCACCGGGCATCAAGCGTGGAGCCGCGCGACCCGTGTCATGTTGTGTCGCTCCACGGTTCGGGGTCCCCTCCGCCAGGTGGCCCCACCTCACCTCACCTCGGCGCCGAGGGACTCGGCGAGGCGGACGGCGCCGGCCAGGTCGAGGATCACGCCCTCGAGCAGAGCGTCACCCAAGGTCACCCCGTCGAGCCGCGCGTCGCGCAGATCGGCGCCCTTCAGGATCGTCTGGCGCAGCACCGCCTGGGTGAGGTCCGCGCCGGACAGGTCGGCGTCGGTGAGGTCGGCTTCGGCGAGGTCCGCGTGAGCCAGCCGCAGTCCGGCCAGGGGCTGCTTGCGCAGGTCCGCCGAACGCAGGTTGACGTACGAGAAGTCGCCACCCTGGATCGTCAGGCCGAGCAGTACGGCCTCGGTGAGGTCACTGCCCGTCAACTTGCAACCCCGCAGGGTCGCGGTCGACAACCGAGCGGCGACGAAACTGCAGTTGGTGAACACCGAGCCATCGTGGACCGAACCGCTCAGATCCGCCCCGGCCAGGTCGCAGGTGATGAACGACGCGCCGGTCGTGCAGGCGTCGGTCAGGTCGGCGCCGCGCAGCAGGCAGCGCTCGAACCGAGCACCATCGAGACGAGCACCAGCGAACTCCGCGCCGGTGAGATCCTCACCGACGTGCGCGATCGGTTCGGTGCTCGTCTCGGGTGCCTGCGGGTCGTCCAGGGCCTACTGCTCCTCGGCGTCCTGTTGCACGAGGGTCAGCTGTGGCCCTTCCGGGGTGTCCTCGACGTCGAGGACGCTCTCGGCGAGCGGCTCCGCGAGTTCGGGAGCCACGTAGATGTCGGTGCCGTCCTGTTCGGTGACGTGGTCACCGTCGACGGGCTCTTCGGTGAAGGCGAGCGCCAGCGCTGCCTGCCCCGACTCATCGGGCTGGGCGAAGACCCGGACACCGAAGTGTTCGGGGACCTCCTGAGCGGAGCGAGCATCCTTGAGGACGCTGACGGCGGGGGAGGAGACCTGCAACACGGGATGTTCCGAGGATCGGGTACGTGGTGCCTGCACCGTACAAGCGTGACCGGTGGCGCGCAGAGGGCCAGACATGGACGGATGGGCGCGGCCGTGGTCACCAAGCGTTACGTTGACGGCGACCAGGCGCGCATGAAGGTGAGTGGGGCGCCAGGCTCACGCGCAGGCCTACGCCGACGGACCGGCTCGGTGTGGCCTCTGGCCAGGAGGTGCATGATCGACCCCCGAGCGACGTTGCGTTCCACCACGGAGGTTGCCGGCTCCAACTACCTCGAGGTAGCGGGATGGTCGGAGTTCGTCGATCACCTCGGCGACGTCGAGGTGGTGGCGATCGCTCCGTCGTTGGCGCGTGCTCAAGCCCATCTCGTGGCGGCGCTGGAGGAACGGGGTGCCCGCGTGGTGATCCCGGATGGTGAGGATCCTGCGGCGCAGGTCGCTGACGTTCCGGTGGGGGTGACGTGGGCGGAGATGGCGATCGCGGAGACGGGCAGCCTGCTGATCTCGGAGCATGAACTCGGCGATCGTGTGGTGACGATGTTGTGCCGTCGGTTGGTCCAGCTCGTCGATGCCGACGCGATCGGGGCGCGGCTGGAAGCTGCCGCGGGCTGGATGCAGAGCCGGGCGGGGCAGCCGGGGTTCGCGTCGTTGATGACCGGGCCTTCGCGGACCGCCGACATCGAACGCAGCCTGACGATCGGGGTGCAGGGTCCCGACGAGGTGGATGTGGTCGTCCTGCTCGATACGGAGGTTCACGCCGATGCGGGGGCCGACTCGACGAGCGAGGTGTCCGCATGAGGCCGTTCGATGAACGCTACGCCGCGGCCTTGGCCGATCCGGACGTCCGGCAGGGGTTGACGTCCTTCCAGCGTGGTTGGCGGGACAGCCGGGATGCGGCGATCGGGGCGTTGGAGGCGCAGGAGGGCCGCTCCTTCGATGAGCTGCGTAGCGAGTTCGCGGGTATCAAGGACGAGATGCTTGCCGACCACGACCGCTACCTCGACCGGTTCGTCGAGCAGGCCCAGGCTGCGGGTGCCGAGGTGACCATGGTCGGGAC
>SKNK01000256.1 GCA_007120565.1 Nitriliruptoraceae bacterium
AGGTGCTGCTCATCGGGAGCTGGACCGACACCGGCCTTCGTAGGTTGGGCATGACGAGGTCTGGCGGACGTGATCCGGGAGGGCCGCGCTATGCGTAGGTCAGACCAACCCGGCCATCAACCCGATCCCGGCGACGAGGAACACGACGAACACGAGCAGTGTCAGGATCGCGATGACGCCGACCGCCGAACCGGTAGAGATGCGGTGGGACTCGCGGATCGCGAAGACCGAGAGCACGATCCCCCAGCCGCCGATGACGAGACTCAACGGGAAGACAGCGAGCATCGCGAACGGACCGAAGACCGCCGGGACCACCTGCAGGGGGATCCCGAGAGCAGCTGGCGGCACCCCGGCGAAGGCGAACGCGGCGAAGGTCCCGCGGAGCGTCCCGGTGCCACCGAACGCTCGTCCGAGCCAGGTCACCAAGCTCGTCCAGATCGAGTACCAGAGCACTCCCAGGAGTGGACCTGCCACGGCCGCGAGCAGGAGCGCTGTGCCCCGATGCTCGACCAGCCATCGGGTGAACGGGTCGGCTTCGAAGCCAGGGGTGGGCTGTGCTGCCAGGACGTACACGATGCCCCCGGCCAGGTTGATCGCCATCACGATCGCGACGGCCGTTCGCAGGTCGGGGTGGGTCGCCACCTGGCGGAGCGTCCTTGCGGGGGAGCGCACGACGCCGAGGATGGTCGTTCCGAGGCCGCTGGGAGGTCCTGGCTCGTGGGTGGATGCCGAACGCGGCTCCGGGGGCGGCGATCCCTGACCGCCTGATGGCGGCGTGCTCCCGGGTGGCGGCGGTGGCGCGCTGCCCGGTGGTGGTGACGGTGGTGGTGTGCTGCCCGGTGGTGGTGGCGGGCCGCTCGGTGACACGATGAACCAGCCTCCTGGTTGGGGTCGTTGGCAGGTTCGAGGAAGAAGGCCCGCCAGGCTATCGCTGGCGGATGGGAGGGACAGGTCGATGGGGTGTGGCGAACCCGTGGCTGCGAAGGGGCACCAGGAGGGTCGTCGAACAAGCTCGAGTTCCTGACGAGGAGACGGCACGACACGGAGCGCAGGGACAGCCTTACCGGGAGCCCGTTGATCGGTACGCCTGGATCGATCGCCTCGCCGTGCGGAAGCGGACTGGCTGACTACGCTGCCGCCCACGGGAGGTGGGCCATGGCGGATGCGGTGGAGCTCGAGGTCGAGGGACGCACGGTCCGGATCTCCTCTCCCGACAAGCCCTACTTCCCGCAGGCGGGGCTGACCAAGCTCGACGTGGTGCAGCACCACCTCGACGTTGCTGAGCAGTTGCTGCCGCACTGCCTCGGTCGTCCCTGCAACCTGGAGCGCTTCCCCGACGGGGTCGAGGGCAAGAGCTTCATGCAGAAGCGCGTTCCGAAGTCGCGCCCGGACTGGCTGCGAACCGCCGAGGTCACGTTCGGGTCGGGGAACACCGCGGAGGAGCTGTGTCCCGCGTCACTCGCTGACGTGCTGTGGTCGATCAACCTGGGTGCGATCACGGTCCATCCGTGGTCGCTGCGGCTCTGGAGTGTCGATGGCGAGCCCAGTTCCGAGGAACCCGACGAGCTGCGCTTCGATCTCGATCCCATGCCCGCCGCCAGCTGGGACACCACCGTGCGGGTCACGGCGATGGTCCGGGAGGTGCTGGAGGAGCACGGCATCTCGGGATACGCCAAGACCTCAGGCTCGACCGGGATGCACGTCCTGGTGCGCATCGTTCCGCGGCCATACGTGCAGGTCCGGGCCGCGTCGGTTGCCCTGGCTCGCGAGGTCGAGCGCCGCCTGCCCGACGCCGTCACTACCTCGTGGTGGAAGGAGGAGCGTGGCGACGACCAGGTGTTCATCGACGTGAACCAGAACCTCTGGGACCGGACGATGGCTTGTGCCTACGCGGTGAGGCCGACCGCAGACGCTCGGGTGTCACTGCCGATCACCTGGGACGAGCTCGCCGACGTCGATCCCGCCGACGCGACGGTCGCGACGTTGCCGGGACTGCTCGCGGACCGTGGCGATCCGATGGCCACGATCGACGACACGGCGTTCGACCTCGACGGGCTGCTGGAGCTCGCCGAACGTGACCGGGCGGCTGGCCTTCCGGATGTGGCTCTGCCGCCGCACTACCCGAAGTTCCCCGACGAACCCTTGCGGGTGCCGCCGTCGCGAGCCGCGAAACGTCAGGGCTGACCGGGCCGGTCGGTGTCGCGACGTTCGGTCGCGGCGGCGTCGTCCAGGTCCGCCGTTTCCTCGGCGTCGTCCAGGTCTTCGGCGCTCTCGTCGCCGGCGGTGTCCTTAGAGGCGTCGGTGCCTTCGGAGCCCTCGGTGTCTTCGGAGCCCTCGTCGGTGTCCGTGGCGCCCGGAGCTTCCGTGGCATCACGGTCCTCCATGGCATCCGGATCCTGCGTGGTGCCCGGTCCCGGGGTGTCGGCCAGGAGTTCCCCGGTGCCCTTGCGCTCCCACCAGAGGAGCCCGGTGACACCGATCAGCACCACCAGGATCGCGACCCAGTTGTTGCGGGAGAGCCCCCAGTCGCCCCACCCCCACACGGCCGGGTAGCGCTCGATGGTGTCGACGCGCAGGGCCTCGATCCAGCCCCGACCGATGCCGTAGCCGATCAGGTAGATGAAGATCAGCGATCCGCGGCGCTTCAACCACCGCTTCTTGTCGACGTAGAGGAGCAACGCGAACAGGCCGAGGTTCCACAGGGACTCGTACAGGAAGGTGGGGTGGAAGGTCGTGGCTCCGGGGAACTGCTCGGCGGTCCGTGCGGGCACCGGGTCGACCCGGAGCGCCCACGGCAGGTCCGTCGGCCGGCCGAACAGCTCCTGGTTGAAGTAGTTCCCCCAGCGGCCGAACGCCTGAGCCAAGGGCAGAGCCGGAGCCAGAGCATCGGCTAGCGCAGGCAGTGCGACCCGGCGCCACCGCAGGTAGAGGACCACGGCCAGGGTTCCGCCGACCAGGCCCCCGAAGAAGGCCAGGCCGCCCTGCCAGATCGCGAAGATGTCGAGCGGACGTTCGATGAACGGCGCGCCGTGGGGACCCTCGTTGAGGAAGCGGGGGATGACGTAGCCGATGCGAGCGCCGAGGAACCCGCCGGCCAGCGCCAGCAACCCCGAGTGCTCCGCGACGTCCGTCTCGCCGCCCATGCGCTCGTAGCGTCGGATCATCAGCGTGATCGCCAACAGCGCGCCGATCGCGATCACGACGCCGTAGAAGCGGACGTTCAGTGGTCCGAGTTCGAACCCCGAACGGGGCGGGGGAGGGATCGCGGCGAACAGGGGAGCGAGCAACTGGGCGGACATGGAGACAGGTCACTTGGTCGGAGGGTCGTCAAGGTAACCGTGTATGGGCGTCGGATGATCCCTGCACCGCGTTCAGGTTCATCCCTTCGGAGCACCGGGGGGTCGCGGTTTGTGTCGAAGGCTCGCGCGTGCGCCCGAGCGCGAGTGACGTGCATCGGCGACACGGTTCGAGGGGACTGGGCGTCCGTCGAGGTCGGAGGTTCCGTACGAGGGAAGGACCAACTCAGTCCCGCATCCATCCCCGCCCCGACATGGAGAGAACCATGAAGCGCATCCTCACCGGCGTCGTCGCCGCCAGCTTGATGCTGGTCGGCATCGCCGGCCCCGCCACCGCCCGTGCACCGCAAGCTGCACCCGCGCCCGCCAGCCCCTCGATCGCCGAGATCGCGATCGGCGGAGGCTACGACGAACTCGTGTCTGCCCTGTTGTACGTCGATGAGAAACTCGATGCTGGCCTTGTCGACCTGTTCCTGAACGGCACCGACCAGTACACGGTCTTCGCGCCTACCGATGCTGCCTTCGAGGAGCTGTACGGCCTGCTGTCGGTCGTCCTTGGCACCCCGATCGACTCGATCGACGACCTGCCTGCACCCGTGGTCCTCGACGTCTTGCAGTACCACGTCGTGGAGGGCCGTCGTGCCGCGAACAGTGTCGTGCCGCCGCGTGGCGAACGGACCATCACGCCTCTGCTCGGTGAGACCTTCGATGTCCGTAGCAACGGGACCATCGAGGACGGGCTGACCGGACTCCGTGACGACGCGCGCATCGTCGCCCCGAACAACTCCGCCAGCAACGGCATCGTCCACGTCGTCGACCAGGTGCTCGTTCCACCGTCGGTCGTCGCGGCGGTCTCCGGCAGCTGAGCGGCCAGCCACTCCGTCCTCCGTCCGGCGGGGTCGGCTGGTTCGAGAGGGAGCTGTGCCTACGTGGCCGGCTCCCTCTCCTCGTGCCAGGCGGCCGCCAGAGCGGTGTGAACCGAGAGCGGCCTTCAACCCTTGACGTTGAAGAGATCCTTGAGCTCAGCGGGTGGTGGCACCTCGAGCTGATCGAACCGGCAGGACCCGACCTCGCGATCCGGCCGCCACCGGACGAACCGAGCGCTGTGCCGGAACCGGTCGCCCTGCATCTGCTCGTAGGCGACCTCGGCCACCAGCCCGAGCTTCAGCAGCTGCCACGAGGTATCCCGGCTGCCGCTCCAACGGTGGGCGCCACGCGGGGTGCGGTCGGTGCCGTCACCGGAGAGCCACGGGTGGTCGACCACCTCGTCGTCGCCGACCCGGTACGGCGCGAGTTCATCGACCAACTCCCGGCGGCGTGCGGCAGAGAAGGACGAGGCCACCCCGACGTTGATGAGCTCGTCGTGATCGTCCCACAGGCCGAGGAGCAGGGAGCCGACACCCTCGCCGTCCTTGTGGGTGCGGAAGCCAGCGACCACGACGTCGGCGGTGCGCTGTTGCTTGACCTTGATCAGGGTGCGCTTGCCTGGCGCGTACGCGGCGTTGGCCGGCTTGGCGATCACGCCGTCGAGCCCGGCTCCCTCGAACCGGGTGAACCAGTCGGCGGCGACCCGAGGGTCGTCGGTGGCGGGGGTGAGGTGGACCGGCGGGACCACGTCTGCCAGCAACGACTCCAGGTGAGCGCGCCGCTCCGCGAAGGGGGTGCGCATCAGATCCTGGTCTTCGTGGGCCAACAGGTCGAACGCGACGAACCTGGCGGGCGTCTGTTCGGCCAGTAGCTCGACCCGGGAGTCGGCGGGGTGGATGCGGTTGGACAGGGCGTCGAAGTCCAAGCCATCGCCGGCGGGCACGACCAGTTCGCCGTCCACCACGACGCGGTGCGGCAACCGCTCACGTAGGGGATCGGCCATCTCGGGGAAGTAGCGGTCGAGGGGCTTGCCGCTGCGGCTCTGCAGGTGGAGTTCGTCGCCGTCCCGGAAGATCAGGCACCGGAACCCGTCCCACTTGGGTTCGTACAGCAGATCTCCGGTCGGAAGTTCGCGCGCGAGTTTCGCCAGCATCGGCGAGACCGGTGGGGTGACGGGAAGGTCCATGATCGTGCTCTCCTGGTGTCCGGCTCCTGGTATCCGGTGGCACCTCAGGACGTCGAGGTGGACGTCGAGGTAGGCGCGAGGTAGGGGCGAGGTAGCGGCAGACTGGCAGACCACCGCCATGCTGTCGGGGGTGCGCGTTCATCCGTGCGCGCTGAGCGCAGGCCGCTCGGGGTGGGGGAGCCCGGTTGCACCTTCGGTCACCGCGCCGACACACTGAGGTATGCGCTCCATCAGCAGCCCCGTTCTCGATCCGGCTGACGCCAGCCGCGGGCAGCTGCGTGCGCTCCAGGCCCTCGTTCTGGGCCTCTTCCTGCTGCTCGTTATCTGATGCCGCGGAGCCGTCCATCCCACTTGACGGCGACGCGGAGGCAAGACCCGGGATCCGCAGCAGCAGAGGACGCCGTCGTGACTGACGGTGAGGAGCATGAGGATGGGCCGTTCGATCGAGCACCACACCGGTAG
>SKNK01000320.1 GCA_007120565.1 Nitriliruptoraceae bacterium
GATCGGGCGTGGCGGTGGTCCGGCGAACGCCGCGATCCGTGCGCAGCCACCCGAGTCGGTGCGGAGTCGCCTGAAGCTCACCGAACAGGGCGAGGTCATCGCCGCCCGATACCGCGACCCTGCCCTCGCCCACCGGCACCTCGAGCAGGTGATCAGCGCCGTGCTGGTGACCGCCCGTCCCGACCGCCGCAAGAAGACCACCGAGCAGGCCGACGTCGTCGTCGACGAACTCGCGAGCCTCTCCCGCCACGCGTATCGACAGCTGGTGCGCGAGACGCCGGAACTGTTCGACTACCTCAACCAGGCCACCCCCTTGGCCGCGATCGGGGAGCTCAACATCGCGTCGCGCCCAGCACGCCGCAAGCCGGGGCGCGGCATCGATGACCTCCGGGCTATCCCGTGGGTCTTCGCCTGGACCCAGTGTCGGATCCACCTGCCGTCCTGGTACGGGATCGGCCACGCCCTGCACAGCTGGGCCGGGGATGACGAGGACCGGTGGGAACAGCTGCGCGACATCACCCGATCGAGTCCCCTGCTTCGGACGGCCTTCGACAACGTCGAGATGTCGCTGGCCAAGTCCGACCTGCGTATCGCCGAGGACTACGCGCGGCTGGCGAGCCCGGAGATCCGGGAGGCGCTCCTGCCGCGGATCCGGGAGGAGCACGACCGCACGATCCGGGGCCTGCTCCGCATCGCCGGCCACCACGAGCTTCTCGCCGACGACCCCGACCTGCAGGATGTCCTCCGGCTCCGGGACCCCTACCTCGACCCCCTGCACCTGCTGCAGGTGGCACTGCTCGCCCGCCTACGGGACGAGTCGGACGACGAGGTAGCGGCAACCCTTCGGCAGGCCGTGCTGGTCGCCACCAACGGCATCGCCGCCGGGCTGCGTAACACCGGATAGCCGCAACGCGACCGCGGGCGAACGGTTCCACCGGGGCCCGGACCGGGGCCGACCGACCCCCACTTAGGGACCTTTCGCCCTGCTCGGGAGTCGTGCACCCCCCGTACCGTGGGTGGACCCAAGGAGGTGCCCTGTGCCCCGTAGCGTCCGAACGTTCCTACCTGTCGTCGGCGACTCTGCCGCCCTCGGGCGTGCCTTCGATGGGGACCCCCACCGCTGGTTGCCGACCGCGCGCCAGGAAGGCCCAGACACCTGGCGCCTCACCGCGCATGCCGGTTCGTTCTCCCGTCCCGTCCTCGTCACGATCGGAAGCCCGTGGCGAGCCGGCCGGACCCACTGGCGCAGCCTGTCCTGGGACCCGGTCGATACCGATGGCGAGAGCTCGGCCGTCTCCCGCCTCCTGCCCTCCCTCGATGGCGAGATCGGCTTGCACCTGCGTCGGGGTGGGCCGGCGACGGTGGTACTCGATGCCCGCTACCACCCACCCGGCGGGTCGGTCGGTGCCGCAGTAGATGCCCTCGCCCTGTCCCGGGTCGCCCGTGGAACGGTCGAACGTTTCCTCGAGGACGTCGCGGCCAAGCTCGCTGCCGAGGCCGTGCTCACCGGCGGACCTGCCGTGCAGAAGACCTCAGTTGCTAGGGACCTCCCAGACGAGCACCGTGCCGGAACCGTCGTTCCGTGAGCCCAGCTCGAAGCTGCCCCCGAGCCCTTCGGCCCTCTCACGGAGGTTCCTGAGACCGAACCCGCCATCCCGGCTGCTTCGGACACCGACGCCATCGTCGACGACACGGAGGCGGAGCCGGCGAGAGTCACCGGTGAGCTCCACCTCGACGTCCTTCGCCTGAGCATGCTTGGCGACGTTGGTGAGCGCTTCGCGCACCACGGGGATCAACTGATCCGCGATCGTGTCGGTGACCACCGTGTCCAAGGGCCCTTCGAACCGCACCCGCGGCGCGTGGTCGAGCAACGGCGTGATCTCCTCGATCACCTCGAGGACCGCCGATCGGACGCTGCGCGATCGGTTACCGCGCGCCTGCAGAGCGAAGATCGTCGAGCGGATCTCCTTCACGGTGTGGTCCACGTCGTCGACCGCCTGTTCCAACCGCGCGGCGACCTCGGGCTGACCGTCGGCCCGACGGATCGTGGCCTGCAACGACAAGCCGGTCGCGAACAGCCGTTGGATCACCGTGTCGTGCAGGTCACGTCCGATCCGTTCGCGCTCCTCCACCAGTGACAACCGTTGGAGCGCCTCCTGAGCACGTTCGTAGCTCCACAGGAAGTTCAACTGCGCGCCGTACCCCGTGAGTTGGCGCTCTTCGGCTTCCGAGAACGGGTCGGTGCGGCCAACACCCAACGCCGCAACCGCTTCATCCCCGTCGTGGATCGGGATCCACATCACGGCCCGATCGAGCAACGGACCGTGCGTTTCCCGGACGACCTGCCCGGATCGCAGCGTCCGCCACACCGGCGGGGCGGTTCCCGCCGTGAACCCCGGTTCGATGCCGTCACCGATCGCCGACAGGACCCACAGCCCGTCCTGGTGTGCCTCGACCAGACAGCCAACCTCGGCATCGACCAACTCGGTGGAGAACTCGACCATGCGATCACGCACCGACGCAGGCGGCTCGCCCGCGAGCACGGCACGTGAGAGCTCAAGGACCGCGTCGCGCCAGGCTTCACGACGCTGCACATCGTCGTACAGCCGAGCGTTCTGGATCGCCACACCAGCCACAGCAGCCAGACCGATGACCAGAGCCTCGTCCTCGGTGGAGAAGGACTCCCCGCCCTGCTTCTCCGTCAGGTAGAGGTTGCCGAACGCCCGGTCGCGCACCCGGATCGGAGCTCCGAGGAACCCGTGCATCGGCGGATGGTTCTCGGGGAACCCGTAGGAACTGGGATGCGACGACAGATCCTCCAGCCGCAGGGGGTGCGGCTGCTCGATCAGCAACCCGAGGACCCCATGACCCTTCGGGAGCTCACCGATGCGCTCCGCGGTCTGGGCGTCGATGCCGTGGTAGACGAAGTTCTGGAGGGTCTCACCGTCCTCCGAGATGACCCCGAGGGCGCCGTAGCGAGCGTCGACGAGCGCGCAGGCGGCCTCGACGATGCGGCGCAGGATGGTGTCGAGATCGAGGTCGCCCGTGACCAGCAACACGGCATCCAGGAGCTTGCCCACCCGGGGATCTTCGTTGGCCACATCCCTCCCTGCAACACACGGAGCCTCGCGAGAGTCTAGCCTTACACCTGAGACAACCCGGAGGTGGTGGCGCGTGACAACACGAGTGTTCCTGCTCGACGACCATGAGGTGGTCCGACGTGGGCTCAAGGAACTGATCGACGCCGAGGACGACCTCGAGGTCGTCGGCGAGGCGGGCTCTGCCGGGATGGGCCTGGCCAGCATCTCCACCTGTGATCCCGACGTCGCGGTGCTCGACGTGCGGCTTCCGGACGGTAACGGCGTGGAGGTCTGTCGGGAGGTCCGCGCCAGGGACCCGAAGATCGCCTGTCTGATGCTGACCTCGTTCAGCGACGACGAAGCCCTGTTCGACGCCATCATGGCCGGCGCTGCCGGCTACCTCCTCAAGGACGTCCGGGGCAACGACCTCATCGACGCGATCCGGCGCGTAGCGGCCGGCGACTCGCTCCTCGACCCCACCCTCACCGGCCGGGTGCTCGAACGCCTCCGCAAGGGCGACGAAGAGGATCCACGCCTCGCATCGCTGTCCGAGCAGGAACGCCGGATCCTCGAGCTGATCGCCGAGGGCCTCACCAACCGTCAGATCGCCGAACGGATGCACCTCGCGGAGAAGACGGTGAAGAACTACGTGTCCAACCTGCTCGCGAAGCTCGGTATGCAGCGGCGTACCGAGGCGGCGGTCTTCTACACCCAACTGGACCGCGACGACTGACCTCGTCGAGCCAAGGTCCGGGTCACGTGACCGGTTCGTCTCGGTTGGCTCAGGCCGGGCATGAAGGTCCCAGCACATCGGGGTCGTGCGGCCCTGCCCGCTGAACCGGCCGCGGTCCATCCTCTTGCCATGACGCGGATGGAGCCGACATGACCGATCCTGACAACACCAGCGCCCCGACCGACCGCCACGGGCTCGAGGTACTTCCCCTCGCCCAATGTCTCGCGTTGCTGCGCAGCCGCCCGCTCGGACGTGTCGCCTACCTCGAAGCCGGCCAACCAACGGTGGTGCCTGTCAACCACCTGGTCGACGGCAACGGCATCGTCATCCGCAGCCTCTCCGGGGGCAAACTCGACGCGGCGATCGTCGGTCAACCGGTCGCCTTCCAACTCGACGATCACGATCCTGCTCGAGGAACGGGCTGGAGCGTGCTCATCCGTGGACGCGCTGAACTCGTCGACGACCACGACAAGATCGTCCGGTTCGCCAGCGAACTGGACAGCTGGGCCATCGACGATCCTTCGACCGGAACCTGGATCCGCATCGTCGGTGACGAGATCTCCGGCCGGCGCCTGGCCCGCCAGGAGTGACGCCAAGCGGCCCTGGTCTCCGGGGCCACAAGTCCCAAACGGGTCAGGTCGCTGCGCCCTGACCCCGTGCGGCTGCATCCGTTTTCCTGCACCGAGCGTCGCACACCGGGCATCCGCCCACCCCACCACCATGGAGGAGTAGGTCCGTGAACGAAGTCAGCGAGGAACGCACGATGGGAACCATCGCCACCGCGGTGGTCGCCCTGGTGGCCCTGGTGCTGTCCGGTGGGGCGCTCATCGTCGCCGCCGGATCCGGATCAGGAGGTGCGGTCCCCGCCGCCTCCATCCCGAGCGAGTCTACGAGCCCCGCGTCGGTCGCGGTCGAGCTCAGCGAGTTCGCGATCTCACCATCGGCCATCGAGGTTGCCGCCGGCGGAACCCTCGAGGTGACCAACGCTGGCGCGATCGAGCACGACCTGGAGGTCGTCGGGACCAGTGTCATCACCCCGATGCTGGGCGCAGGGCAGAGCGCGACCCTGGAACTGGGTGATCTTGCCCCCGGGGTCTACGACGTGATCTGCACCGTCTCCGGACACGACAGCGCCGGGATGACCGGCACCCTGACCGTTGTCGGCGAGGACGGCGCGACGGCCGAGGGCGCCGCGACCGATGACCACGCCGACCACGCCCCAGGCGGCGACGAGGATTGGGACGCACTCGACCAGGCCATGCACGACAGCATCATGGCCTTCCCGGCCGAGACCGAGGGTCTCGGCAACCAACTGCTCGAACCCGAGGAGATCCTCGAGGACGGCACCAAGGTCTTCCGACTGGTCGCCGAGATCTTCGACTGGGAGGTCGAGCCCGGCAAGATCGTCGAGGGCTGGGGCTACAACGGCCAGATCCCGGGCCCGATGATCCACGTGGATGTCGGCGACAGCGTGCAGGTGATCGTCGAGAACGAACTGCCGATGGGCACCGACGTGCACTGGCACGGGGTGCGTGTTCCCAACGACCAGGACGGCGTGGCTCCGCTGACCCAGCCGCTGATCGAGTCCGGCGACACCTTCGTCTACGAGTTCGAAGCCAACGAGCCGGCCATCGGCATGTACCACCCCCACCATCACGGTCAGATGAAGCTGCCGAACGGGATGTTCGGGGTGTTCCAGATCGGCGACCTCGGCACGGATCACCCGCTGCCGACCGGACGGACCATCAGCGGCAAGGAGATCCCCGAGGAGATCGACATCGTCGCTGAGGTCCCGATGGTGCTGAACGATGCCGGCAACATCGGCTACTCGATCAACGGCAAGGGCTGGCCCGCAACCGAGCCGATCGTGGTCGATGAAGGCGACTGGTTCGTCGTCCACTACTACAACGAGGGCCTGCAGATCCACCCGATGCACCTGCACCAGATGCCGCAGCTGGTCTTCGCCAAGGACGGCTTCGC
>SKNK01000334.1 GCA_007120565.1 Nitriliruptoraceae bacterium
CCCTCCGCGTGCTCTCGCTCCGGCCGCTCCGCGGCCTACGCGATGCGCTCGCCCCTCCGCGTGCTCTCGCTCCGGCCGCTCCGCGGCCTACGCGATGCGCTCGACGAACCTCGCGAGCTGGCGGAGGTTGCGGACCTCCACCATGTCATCGACGTAGCGGCCGTAGTTCGACGCGATCGAGTCGCCAGTATCCCAGTACTGGATCGGTTCCGGGTTCAGCCAGTACACGTGACGGCTGCGCCGCTTCATGTCATCGAGCACCCAGGCGTTGGCCTGCCGGTAGTTGTTGCGGGCGTCCCCGAGGATCAGCACCGTCGATCGTGGGCTGATGTCTGCCGCGTGCTCCGCGTGGAAGCGCTCGAAGGAGTGCCCGTAGTCCGAGTGCCCATCGAGCCACACCAGCTCCGCTTCGGACATCATCCGTTTCATCGCATCACCGGCGTCGCCAGCGTCGAACAACGCCGTCACCTCGTCCAGGGTGTCGATGAAAGCGAACGACCGCACCTTCGAGAACTGTTCCTGCAACGCGTGGACCAGCATCAGCGTGAACCGAGCGAAGGACGCCACCGACCCGGAAACGTCGCAGATCACGAACAGCTCGGGCTTGTGGGGCCGTCGCGGGCGGAACGAGGGGTCGAAGGGCACCCCACCGGTCGACAATGAGCGACGGACCGTGCGACGCACATCGAGACGTCCGTCCTTGCCGTGACGCCGCTTCACCGCAACGCGGGTCGCGAGCTTGCGCGCCAACGGCGAGATCTGCGCCCGCAGCTGCGCTTGATCCTCGGCCGAGAGGTGGAAGAAGTCCAGATCCTCCACCGGCGGGCGGCTCATGCGGTCAGCGACCTGGTCGATCCCCCGCTGCGCCGCGGCACGACGTCGGATCTCGGCCTCCACCTCCTGCTGGAACGCCCGCAATCGCGCTTCGAACTCGTCGCGGTAGAGCCGTTCCTGCAGAGCCGTGAGCTCTCCATCGCTGTCGTCCTGCACTCGGGACAGCAGGTCACGGAGCAACTGTTGGATGTCGACGGCTCGGAACACCTTGTACTGGAAGTAGGACACGCCCCCATCGCGCCCCTCGACTCGACCGAACTCGTCGACCGCTATCCGCGCCATCTGGCGGATCGACTCGTCGCCACCCTCCATCAAGGTCTCGAGCAACTCGGACAGGTAGTCCTCCTGATCGAGCTGCTCCGTGGGCTCGTCGGTGACGTCGGGCGTGTCGTCGCCTGGTGTGCTTCGAGCGGGGAAGTACAGATCGAACAGGTCGTCGAAAGCGTCACGCTGCGAACGGGCGGTCACGATCACCGAGGCCAGGGCCTCACGGAGCTGCGACCGCTCGAGCAGATCGAGGTGTGGCAGCGTCCGGAAGGCATCGATCGCCTCGGACTGCGTTGCGCCCACCCCTGCTCGACGTAGGGCAGAGGTGAAGTCGAGGACCCGTTGCAGGAACCCGTTGACGGGTGGTGGCTCCTCTGAGAGGACCTGCGACAAACGCTCGGACACCACGACCTCCCGATCCTGTCCGCCGACGACGGTACCGGGCCCACCTCGGCAACCGCGTCTCGCGATACCCGGATCGTCACCACCGCCCACTGGGCACGCTCTGCCCCCAGTCCCTCGCACCCCGCACCGGCTCACCTCCAGGTGGTCTGGGCCTTCTGCCAGCGAGGGGCGTAGCAGAGCCGTTCGACACTGGTAGTGACAGGCTGCCACCGGCACGCTCATGGCATGCAGAAGTCTGGCACCGATCGGTGGGTCGAACTGTTCGCTGCTGACCCACGACCTTGGTTGTTGGCCTCCGACGAACCCTCGGCACGGTGGGTGACCCTGGCCGAGTTGCAGGGTCTGTCGGAGGACCAACCCGAGGTGCGCACCGCGCGTGATGCGGCGGCGACGAGCCCTATGGTCTCCGGTCTGGTGGGTGCCTTGCCCGCATGGGAACGCGACGAGGGTGTGTCGGGACACGAGAGTCCGGCCTACCTGCCGAACATCCTGGCGTTCGTCGCGGATCTGGGTCTGCGTGCCGGCGACGACGATCGCGTCGACCAGGCGCTGGACCTGCTGTGTGCGCACCAGGACGAGAACGGCCGGTTCCTCTCGTTCGGACGCGCACCGGGACACCCCGAGCCGCGATGGAGTTCGCTGCCCTGTGACACCCACATGATCACGGACGTGCTGCTGCGGTACGGGCGCGCGGGACACCCGGCGGTCCGCCTCGGCTTGGAGCGCATCGAGGCTGACCTGCAGGCGACGAACCAGGGACGAGCGTGGACCTGCATCCCCGATCCGGTCGTCCGCTGGCGCGGACCCGGGCGCAAAGGCGACGTGTGCCCGCAGGTAACGCTCGAAGCGCTGCGAGCGTTCTCGCGCGTCCCGGAAGCGCGTCGTCCGCCGCACCTGGTCGAGGCGGGCAAGACCATGCTGAACGTGTGGCGCCACCGTGCTGACCACTTGCCGTACCAGTTCGGTCACGGGCTGAGGTTCAAGGCCGTCAAGTGGCCGCCGCTGTGGTACGGCGCGTACGCGACGCTGGACACGCTTGGCCGCTACCCAGCCCTGTGGCGGGAGGGTTCCGCCGCTGACCGCCGGTCGCTTGCCGAGATGGTGGCGTGCCTCGTGGCCTACAACGTGGCTGCGGACGGGACCGTCACCCCGCGGTCGGTCTACCGGGGGTTCGCTGGGTACTCGTTCGGCCAGAAGAAGACGCCTTCACCGTCGGCGACCGCGTTGCTCGCCGCGGTCGTGCGTCGCTTCGATGACCTGACCGACGAGATCGCTGACGTGGATGTGACCCTGCTCGGCAGCTCCAAGGGAGGAAGCGGCACACCGATCCCGCCGCAGAGGGGTTGACCGCCGACGAGCGAGACCTGGTCGACACGGGCGGGAAGTCTCCACCCCCCTTGCACCACCGTGGCGTCATGTCCGCGAGACCGTCCGGTCGCCCCCGCCACACGTCAGCCGTTCGCCCCGAACGTCAACGCGACCGCTCCCCGATCCTCGAGTTCGAGCAACACCGAGGTGGCCTCCCCCACACGGACCAGGTCGACGACTCGCACGCCCTCCGGGACCCGCGCGACTTCGACGAAGCCGTCCTCGGCCGCCTGCAGCACCGCGGCTTCCGTCGCAACGAGCCCTTCACCGAAGATCCCATAGGTCCCTGGCATCCGCTCCCCCGCGATCCGGGTGCCATCAGCCACGGCGTAGCGCTCCACCGCGATCTGATCGGCTGCCTCGCCGTCGAGCCAGGTGAGCCACAGGTCACCGTCCGCGAGGGCGGCGTCGACGACCTCGACCGGGCGGTCCGGTTCGATCACGGTCACGACGCTGCCATCCTCGACATCGAGCACGATCAGTACGGCTCGCTCACGCTCCTGATCCCCCGAGGCAGCCAGGACCGCGACGTCATCCCCAACCGCAACCACCTCGATCCAGATCGGATCGTCGCTCTCGTCGCCCGCCACCGCAACGGCCACCTCGTCGGCACCGACGGCCCAGCGATGGTCACCGGAAGCCCGTTCGACCCCGATGACCGCCGGCTGCACGTCGCCCGGGACCGTCCGTCGGGCCGCGACGATCAGTTCCTCGCCCAACGCTCCCGTGATCCGCTCGGCGAGGACGCCTGGCGGCGCGACCGGCACCTCGAAGTCGGAGAACCATCGCCGTCCCTGGAACGCATCGCGTAGCTCGAGTTCCGGTGTGTCGCCATCCTCCTCGATGCGGACGAGCAGCAGTTCCCCGCCATCGGCGTCGAGGTAGAACGCGAAGGGGTCGCCGACGACGGCGGTGTCCACGCAGGTACCAGGGTCGAGGTCTGCGTCCTGCGGTTGCAGGGCATCGACCTGTCCCGTGAGCTGGTTGATCAACGCGAGCGAGTACAGCCGTTCGCCGGAGCCGACGACCATCGCCGGGTCGGAGAACTCGGCGGCTGCGACCACCTCGGACCCTGAAACGTCGAGGGAGATCGTGGTCGATCCGATCGCGGCCACGCCGCCACCCAAGGCCGCCAGACCGGTGGCGCCGGTCGCGTCGGCGGCACCCGTCAGTGGCCCGAGGACCTCCTCGAGCTGGTGGCCGAACGCCTCCAGTTCGACCGCTCCTGCCTCAGCGTCCATCGCGTCGAGTACCGGTGCCAGCTCCGTGGACGCGACCCGACCTGCGAGGTCGATCGGGCCGATGTCATCACAGGCCGACGATGCGAACAACGACGCACTCACCGCACCGACACCGACGAGGGCGACCATCACGACCAGCCCGATGATCATCACCCGCTTGTCGGACGACATCGGATCCTGGTGGGCTTCCGAAGCCGGAACGTCAGCGGTCACAGGAGCCGTCCCACACGGTGGCCACTCAGTTCATCTCCGGGCGTGGCGGCAGCTTCAGGTGGTTGGTGGCTTTGGTGACGTCCTGCTGGTACTTGAGCAGCACGTTCATCGTGCTCTTGGCCACGGCCTCGTCGACATGATCGAAGCCGAGTTCCAGCAGCGTGTGTGCCCAGTCGAGGGTCTCGGAGATCGACGGTGGCTTCTTCAGCTCGAGCTGGCGCAGGGACCGCACGATCCGGACGAGTTGGTCGGCGAGCTGCTCCGGAGCCTCGGGGACCCGCGACATCACGATCCGCTTCTCACGCTCGACGGTCGGGTAGTCGAGGTAGAGGTAGAGGCAGCGTCGCTTGAGCGCCTCGGAGAGTTCACGGGTGTTGTTGGAGGTGAGCACCACGAAGGGATGGTGCGTGCCCGTCACCGTGCCGAGTTCAGGGATCGTGACCTGGAAGTCCGAGAGGATCTCCAGGAGCAACGCCTCGAACTCGAAGTCGACCTTGTCGACCTCGTCGATCAGGAGCACGACCTCGCTGGGGCTTCGCAGCGCCCGCAGCAGGGGCCGCTCGAGCAGGTAGTCCTCGCCGAAGAGGTCGTCCTCGACCTCCTCCCAGTCCTCGCCACCGCTGCCTTCGCCACCCCGGGCGTGGGTGATGCGCAGCAGCTGCTTCTTGTAGTTCCACTCGTACAGCGCCTTGGCCTCATCGAGACCCTCGTAGCACTGCAGGCGGATCAGCTCGGCGCCTCGCGCGTCGGCGACGGCCTTGGCCAGCTCGGTCTTGCCGACACCGGCAGGGCCCTCCACCAGGATGGGTTTGCGCAGCCGCTCTGCCAGGTAGACGACGGTCTCGATGGCCTCGTCCGGCAGGTACCCGGCGGCGTCGAGCCGCTCGCGGACGTCGCTGACACCGCTGAACTCGCTCTTCACGCCTGGGCTCCTCGGGCCGCGGGAGGGCACGGCCGTCACGACTCCCGAGGCTACGCCACCCCTGCCTCAACCGACCAACCAGCCCCGCCCTGGACGCCGCGGAGCGGTCGCTGCCCGAGGGCCGTCAACCCTCCGCGGTGTCCAGTTCGCGCAGCAACCCGTCCAGAACCAGTTCCGCAGTCACCTCGTTGGTTGCCAGTGGCACACCGTGGATGTCACACAGCTTGAGGAGTGCCTGGATGTCCGGCTCGTGGGGGTGCGCGGTCATCGGATCGCGGAAGAACAGCACTCCAGCCACCTCGCCTTCAAGCAGTCGTGCACCGATCTGCACGTCGCCGCCGACCGGCCCCGAGCGCACGGCCTCGACCTCCAGCCCGACGTCATCGGCCAGGCGCCCCCCGCTGGTACCGGTCGCCAGCAGCGAGAACCTCGCAAGATCATCACGACGACGGAGCGCGAACGCGACGAGATCGTCCTTGCGCGCGTCGTGAGCGATCAGAGCGAGGGTCGAGGTCACGAGCGATCCGAGGGTCGGGCGGCGG
>SKNK01000357.1 GCA_007120565.1 Nitriliruptoraceae bacterium
GCCGCCTTCGTCGAAGCGGGTCTGACGACCCCGGATAGGCAGCTGCCGTGCCCACCGAGTTACGAGCAGGGTGGCATCGTCTTCAACAACTGGAACCCGTTCGACGAGGGCGAGATGGGGCTGGCCACCGCGCTCCTGCGCTCCTGTGACACCTACTTCTACGACCTCGCCTACGAGCAGTGGTTGCGTGAGGACCGCCAGCTCGAGGCCGCCGACCGCGATCTCAGCCAGGCCGAGATCGACGAGATCGTGCCCGAGGTCGCGCACCGGTTCGGCTTCGGGTCGCCCCTCGGTATCGACCTGCCGTCCGAGTCCGGTGGGTACGTCCCGACCCGTGAGAGCAAGTTCGACTCGTGGTTGCGCACCCGCGATCGCGACTGCCGGCTCGCCGACGAGCTCGAGGAGGGCACGTACGGCCAGGCGGTCTCCGAGGACCGGTGTCGGTTCGGGGGGAGGTGGCGCGGTGGTGATGCCATCAACACCTCGATCGGCCAGGGTGAGACCCAGACCACCCCGCTGCAGGTCGCGATGTCCTACCTCGCCCTCGCCAACGGTGGCGAGGTGCTGCGTCCCCACCTCGGTCGGGCGATCGTCTCACCAGACGGCGAGGTGGTCGAGGAGTTCGAACGTGAGGTCATCAGCACCCTCGACCTGGACGACGCAACGATGGCGGCGATCCACGATGGGCTGGTGAGGGTCGTACACGATGACGAGGGGACCGGCAGCGACCCCTTCGAGGGGTTCCCCCTGGACGAGTACCCGATCGCTGGCAAGACCGGGACCGCCGAGCAACAACCGCGTGTTCCCTACGCCTGGTTCGCCGCCTACGCGCCAGCCGACGATCCGCAGTACGTCGTCGTCGTTGCCGTCGAGGAAGGGGGCGGTGGGTCACAGACCGCCGCGCCGATCGTGCGGGGGATCTACGAGCACCTGTTCGGTATCCGACCTGTCGATGAGTGGGAGTTCCTGCTCGGACCCGAGATCCTGGACTGACCAACAGCCGCACCGGCACCGGCAACGTCCGGAACGAGTGAGTACGCGAGAGATCGCAGCGAGGAGGTGAGCGAGTGGAGGTCGGCTACGGCGAGGACCGACGCATCAAGATGATGCGTGAGCGGGTCCAGAAGCGCTGGGGCTCCGCGTACGCGCCCCTACGCCACACCGACCCGGTCCTGATCGTGACCGCCCTGCTCCTCACCGGGGTCGGACTGGTCGCGATCTACAGCGCCAAGCTCCAGGCACTGACCACGCAAGGCCGTCCCACCACCGAGTACCTCTCGCGGCAGCTGATCGCCCTCGCGATCGGCATCGTCGCGCTGATCATCGCGTCGTTGATCGACTACCGCAAGCTGCAGTCCTACGCCGCTGTCATGTACGGCGGCAGCATCTTCCTGCTCATCCTCACGCTCACGCCACTCGGCCACGAGATCAACGGGTCGCAGCGCTGGATCGTGCTCGGGGGCTTCCAGCTCCAGCCGTCGGAGTTGGCGAAGGTCGCCGCGCTGATCGCGGTGGCGGCCATCCTGCACGAAGCCAAGGGCCAACCGGGGATCGGGCACGTGGGGATCAGCCTCGCAGCGACGATGGTGCCGATGGGGCTGGTGTTCCTGCAACCCGACCTCGGAACGTCGATCGTCTTCGTGTGGCTCGCCGCAACGCTGTTCCTCATCGGCGGTGTCAAGGCCCGGTACCTGATCGCGCTGGTGGTGTCGGGCTTCGTCGGCGTCATCCTGGCACTGCAGATGGAGGTGATCCAGGCCTACCAACTGGGGCGTCTCACCTCGTTCCTCGGAGCCAGCGATCCGTCCCTCGCGCAGGGGGGCGCTTACCACACCCGGCAATCCCTGATCGCGATCGGGTCGGGCGAGTTCTGGGGCAAGGGGCTGTTCGAGGGCCCCCAGACCGCCTTGTCCTTCGTGCCCGAGAACCACACCGACTTCGTCTTCACGGTCATCGGGGAGGAGTTCGGGTTCGTCGGCACCAGCCTCGTGCTCGCCGTGTTCCTCGTGCTGATCTGGCGGGGACTGCGGATCGCGGTGATGGCGAAGGACCTGTTCGGGACCCTCGTTGCCAGTGGTATCTCCTCGATCCTGGCGCTCCAGGTGGTGATCAACGTGGGGATGACGATCGGCATCATGCCGGTCACGGGCCTGCCGCTGCCCTTCGTCAGCTACGGGGGGACCTCCCTCATCGTCTGGTTCGGCATGGTCGGCCTCCTGCTGAACATCCACATGCGTCGCTTCTGACCTGGTCAGCGGGGCCTTCCTCTGGTCGGTAGCCTTGGGTCCAGGTCGAGCGCCGGTCCCGCGCCGTGGTGGTGTCACGACGGTCCGTTAGCCAGCTCGGGCGGCCGTTGCCCCGGCCGTCGAGGAGACCTTCACCGGCGCAGCCGGATGGACCCGGTCGCTCGCCTGTCCCCACCCAACGGAGTTCGTCGTGCTCGGAGCCGCAACCGCCCGTCGCGCACCCGCGACGCCTGCCCACGGACAACGCGGTGCCTTCCACCTGCCCGGGGCTGCGGCCCAGGTCCCGCCGTCGTACTGGGACGTGATCGAACCGCTGCTCTCCCGGGTCCGTAAGCCCGCTCAGTACGTGGGTGGCGAGCACAACCAGGTCGCCGGTCAGTGGGGCGCCGCCGAGACCCGCTGGCTGTTGTGTTACCCCGACACCTACGAGGTTGGTCAGCCCAACCAGGGCCTGCAGATCCTCTACGAGATCCTCAACGAGCGAGCACACGCCTTGGCGGAGCGGGCCTACGCGCCGTGGACCGACCTCGAGGAGCTCCAGCGTGAGGACGGGATCCCCACCTTCTCCCTGGAGCATCACCGGCCCCTGTGGGCCTTCGACGTGTTCGCCGTGACGCTGCCTCACGAGCTCGGCCACACGAACCTGCTCAACCTGCTCGATCTGGGCGCCGTGCCGATCCGCAGCATCGACCGCAAGGTCGACGACCCGATCGTGCTGGTTGGTGGCCACGCGGCGTACAACCCCGAGCCGCTTGCGCCCTTCATCGACGCCGCCGTGATGGGCGACGGCGAGGAGGTCACGCTGGAGGTCGATGACGTGCTCCGCGCTTGGAAGCACGACCACCTCGACGTCGATGCGGCACCGTCCGCCGACGCACGTCAGGATCTCTTACGCCGGCTCGCGCAGGTCGAAGGCGTGTACGTCCCGGCGTTCTACGAACCGCGCTACCACGAGGATGGTCGACTCCGCCAGACCGTCGCGGTCGAACCGGGGGTGCCGGCGCTCGTGCCCAAGCGCACCGTCCAGGATCTCGAGGAGTGGGCCTACCCGCGTAAGCAGATCGTCCCCATGACCGAGACGGTGCATGAGCGCTTCAGCGTCGAGATCTTCCGCGGCTGCACCCGAGGTTGCCGGTTCTGCCAAGCGGGGATGATCACCCGTCCGGTCAGGGAGCGGCGCCCGGAGACGATCCAGAAGCTCGTCGAGGAAGGCGTGAAGGACACGGGGTTCAACGAGGTCGGGCTGCTGTCCCTGTCCTCGGCCGACCACTCGGCGATCGGTCCGGTCGCGCGCGATCTGGCAGACACCTACGAGGGGACCACTACCTCGCTGTCACTGCCCTCGACCCGGGTCGACGCCTTCAACGTGACGTTGTCCAACGAACTGTCCCGCAACGGTCGCCGTACCGGTCTGACCTTCGCGCCCGAGGCAGGCAGCGAACGTATGCGCATGGTGATCAACAAGATGGTCTCTGAGGACGACCTGTTGCGCACGGCGGAGACCGCCTTCTCCGAAGGGTGGCGCCACATCAAGCTGTACTTCATGGTGGGGTTGCCGACCGAGACCGACGAGGACGTGCTGGCGATCGCCGACCTCGGGATCAAGACCTACGAGATCGCCCGCAAGCACGGCAAGGCCAACAAGGTCACGATCTCGGTCGGGGGGTTCGTCCCGAAGCCCCACACCCCGTTCCAGTGGTGCGCCCAGGATTCCCCGGATGAGATCCGGCGCAAGCTCTCGCTCATCCGCCATGCGATCAAGCAGCACAGCGGCATCAAGCTGCGAACCAACGACCCCGAGGAAGGGGTCATCGAGGGGCTGTTGTCCCGTGGTGACCGCCGGATCGCCCCAGTGGTCGAGCGCGCCTGGAAGCTCGGTGCTCGGTTCGATGGGTGGCACGAGATGCCCACCCTGGAGACCTGGAGGCAGGCGCTCGAGGACACCGATGTCGATCTGGCCTGGTTCTCCTACCGGGAGCGCGACCAGAAGGAAGCGCTGCCCTGGGATCACCTCGACAGCGGGTTGGACAAGGACTGGCTGTGGGAGGACTGGGAGGATGCCCGCTCCGACAAGGAGCTCGACGACTGCCGCTGGTCCGCTTGTTACGACTGCGGGGTCTGCCCGGGTCTAAGCATCGAACACGACACGGGGTATACGGGCGGCTTCCAGCTGCCCGTTCTGCCCCAGGGGCTCGGCGGTGGGTCCGAGGATCTGCCGACGGCTCCCGAGCGGTACGCCTCCGGGGGATAGGGTCGGGGGCGAGACGAACTTCATGACGTGAGAGGGGAGGTGACGACAACCGATGCAGCGGTACCGGATCCGGTGGACCAAACAAGAGCGCACGCGCTACATCTCGGCGCGCGATCTGACCTCGGTCTGGGAACGTGGTCTGCGTCGCGCCGACCTCCCGATCGCGTACTCGGAGGGCTTCACCCCGCACCCGAAGGTGTCCTTCCCCGACGCGCTGCCGGTGGGGTTCGACTCCACCGGCGAGTACGCCGAACTGACCTTCGCCGCGCCGATCGTCCCGGATCGGGACCTTGCGCGGTTGTCCGACACCCTGCCTGCAGGGATGGACATCACGACCTACCTCGAGGTCCCCGATGGCGCGCCGAAACTCGCGCGCATGCTCCGGGCGACCCTCTGGGAGCTGGTCTGGCCCCCGGTCGACGTGACCGAGCTGACCGAGCTCCTCAACCGACGCAGCGACGAGCTGTTGGCCAGTGAGCGCGCTGAGGTGATCCGCCGCCGTCCCGACGGTGACCGGACCATCGACGTGCGCCCGGCCATGCTCGCGATCGCCGCGTCGACGCGTCCCACCGCCGGTGGTGACGTGTGCACCGTCCTACGCGCGGTGCTCCGCAACGACGGCCCGACCGTTCGGCCGACCGATCTTTACGCCGCCCTGTCGCACGACGACATCGCTGAGCCAACGCTGTACCGGCGCGTGGCTCAAGGCGAACACGTCGATGGCGGGTTGCATGAGGCGTTGAGCACGGAGGTCGTCCCCCTGGTCCTTGACGTCGACGCGGAGGCCGCCTGACCGACAGCGAGCCCACCCGTGACCGAACCAGCCCGTGAGCCCGACGGCGCCGAGCGCGCCGAGGGGAACGCATCGACCGACAACCCCGACGACGGCGCGCCCAAGCGCCGCAGCAGCAGGAGCCGCACCCGTAGCCGGACCACTTCGGCCGAGGATCGCGCCTCCAAGAGCGACCGCCCCACAGAGACCTCGAGCGAGCCCCGGGAGGGGGGACCCGACGACGACGCGAGCGATGGCGGCCGCAAGCGGCGCCGTCGCCGCGGCGGACGTGGTCGCGGTCGTGGTCGTGGCCGCGGTGGCGAGGGCGCCTCGGCGTCCGGGGGCGAAGCTGCATCCAGCCAGCAGGACCAGGAGCAAGGCGACCGGTCATCGGCGGGCAGCGCCGGGGCCTCCGACGGTGCTCCCGATGCGAGCTCGGACCAGCGTGCCGGTAGCAGCGGCGGGTCCGAGGATCGGTCCGGCAA
>SKNK01000129.1 GCA_007120565.1 Nitriliruptoraceae bacterium
TACCACGTCGACCGCCTCGCTGACGACCATGCCAACGCGCGGCGGTTGGCGGAACGGCTCGCTGAGGCCGTGCCCGGCAGCGTCGATCCCTCCGAGGTGGCGACCAACATCGTGTACGTGGGGACGGGGGAGCGCCCCGCCGAAGAGGCCGTGAGGCAAGCGAAGGGTTCGGGGGTGCTGCTCGGCGCCATGGGGCCCCACCTGTTGCGGCTGGTCACCCACCTCGATGTCGACACGGCGGCCTGCGACCGCGCTGCCGACGTGCTGACCACGGCCCTGGGACGCTGACCGGTCCGCGGCAGCGATCCTGGGCCTACGCCGTGGGACAACACGTCGAGGCGCCCCCGGGTCAGGGCGGCCTCAGGCGCTCGCGGAACGCCCCCAGGCGCCAGGGCGGCGGACCTCGTCGACGGTGGCGACCTCGCGATCTGCGGCACGGGCGAACCGCAGGATCGTCTCGCGCAGGTGGATGATGTCCTCCTGCAGCAACGCCTGCGGGCCGTCGCACAGCGCCATCTCGGGCCGCGGATGCACGTCAACGATCAGGCCGTCGGCGCCGACGGCTATGGCTGCCTTGATCAGCGGCATCACCAACTCGCGTTTGCCTCCGGAGTGTGACGGGTCGATGATCACCGGCAGGTGGGTCAACGACTGGGCGACCGGAACCGCGGACACGTCCAGCGTGAACCGCGTCGACGGTTCGTAGGTCCGGATGCCTCGTTCGCAGAGCACGACCTGCAGGTTGCCGGTGTGGGCGATGTACTCGGCGGCCATGATCCACTCGTCGACCGTGGCGTTGAGGCCGCGCTTGAGCAACACGGGCTTGCCTGACATGCCCACTTCCTTGAGCAGCTGGAAGTTCTGCATGTTGCGTGCCCCGACCTGCAGCATGTCGGCCTTGGCCGCGACGGTGTCCACGTCGGCGGTGGTGACCACCTCGGTCACGAAGGGCAAGCCGATGTCGCGAGCGACACTGTGCAGGATGTCGAGCCCGGCCTCACCGAGCCCTTGGAACGCGTAAGGGGACGTGCGCGGCTTGTACGCGCCACCGCGCAGGATCGTGGCACCTGCCTCGCGTGCCATCTCGCAGGCGGCGGCGGTCTGTTCCTCGCTCTCGACCGCGCAGGGCCCAGCGATCAGCGTTACCGAGTCGCGACCGATCGAGGTCGGCCCGACCGTGACCGTCGACGGACGAGGGTGGGTCTCGTTGCTGACCAGCTTGTAGGGCTTACTGACCCGGATCACGTCCTCGACGCCGGGGAACGCGTGGAGCGGAAGCTCGGCGAAGTGGGTCAGGTCCCCGACCAGGCCGATGATGGTCTGGTTCCTGCCGCGCGATACGAAGGCGTCACCGCCGACGTCCGAGATGGCTTTGACGACCTTGTCGATGTCGGTTCCGGAAGCGGTTCCACGCATGACCACGACCATCGTGGTGTCCTCTCTCATCGCGTGCCCACCTCCCTCGACGACCTGTACCCCCCGGAACATGTCAGCCCCGGGAGCAGGTCCCGGGGCTGCGAGCTTCGTCTGGTGTATGTCAGCAGATGATGACGCGCTCGACCTCCGGGCTGGTCCCATACCAGGCCGTAAAGGCGCCCGTAAAGGCGAAGGAGCCGAAGGCGGTCGCGGTCATCATGAGCGGGAGCGTAGCATGCGCCCTGTGCGCTGCACGCACCGCACGAAGGATCCGAGCGGCCACACCGGGTCCATCAGGGCTGTGCGCCAGCCGCGTCGGGTTGCCGACCTTGGGGAGGGGTAGCCACCGCGGGTACTAGGATCGACCGCCTGCGGTTGCCTCGTGGGTGGGTCGTCCGGGACGGGGGCCGCGACCAGCAGATCGAGGATCCGCCGGTGACGGTCGGTGAAGGACATGAGGAGCGCACGCCGGTGTGAGTGACGAGACGACCGAACTGCCGGCCGCGGTGCGATCCGACCGCGACCTGGCGCCCGAGCGGGCGCGGGTCTGTCCTGCCTGTGGGGCGTTCAACGTCACCGAACGGGAGATCTGCCGCCTCTGCGCCGCCGATCTGCTCTCCGGGCATCCCCTGCCGTGGCCGCATCCCGATCCGGACCCCGAGGTCGCCGCAGAGCATCTGGGGGAGCGACCCCATCCACGTCGCTGGCTCTTCGCCGCCGCCGCCGTGCTGGTCGTCATCGGGGCGCTGCTGCTCGGCATGGTGATCGCCGAGCTCGGACCCTTCGCCGACGGACCTTCGGTGCCGGACGCCGATTTCTCCGCCGAGGTCTACGCCTCCGACGCCTCCGACCTCGCACTCAGCGACATCGCGACGATGACCACACGGCCGCCCGAGGACGGTCGCACCTTCGTGGCTGCTCGCATGGTCGACGACGCGCCGGAGACCGCCTGGCGGTCGGATGAACTTCAGGAGCAACTCGTCAGCGACGACCCCCTGGAGATCATCGACCTGTTCCTCGTCCAACCCGCCTGGGTGGAGGAGATCCGGATCCGCAACGGCGACCAGTTCGATCTTCAGGCGTACGAGGAAGAGGGACGACCGCGTCAGGTGCGCATCACCTTCGACGGGGGGAAGAGCTACCTGCTCAACCTGCTCGATGAGGGTCGTGGGCAGCAGTCGATCGAACTGCCGGAGCCTCACCTGACGACGATGGTGCGGCTCGAGGTGGTCGACGTGTTCCCTGGCAGCCAGAGCGACGGCGTCGCGATCTCCGACCTGGAGCTGCGAGGCTGGGAGGCGACCGCCGAGGACGCTCACCTCGCCGAGGAACGCGCGGACGCCGTCCCTGCAACCGCGCCGCGGGTCCGCAACGGGTGAACGGCGCACCCGCCGCGACGCCACCTCCTCGCTGCTGCGGTTCAGCGCTCGTAGGCGAACACGGTGATCGTCTCCCCGGGTAGTCGTTCGGACCCTGGGGAGGGGTTCTGGTCGAGGACGCGCCCCGGCTGGATGAGTGAACCGATACCGCCGCGCCAGTCGACCTCGACGACGAACCCGAGCCCTTCGAGCGTGACGATCGCATCGTCGACGTGCTCGTTGCGGACCGAAGGCACCTCGATCGGTGCTGGACCTTCGGAGACCACCACCTCGACGGTGCTGCCGGGGAGCAGTGCTTCGTCGGTGCCCGGTTCGTGGGAGATGATGTGTCCCGCGGGGATGGAGTCGTGGTGCTGTCGCCCCACCACCTCGAGTTCCAGACCGAGTTCCTGCAGGGCCGAGGTAGCTTGGCTGGCATCCTCGCCGGTCAGGTCGGGCACCGCGATCGGTTCCGGACCGTCACTGACGGTGACCAGCACCGAGCTGGCCTCGTCTGCCAGCGTGCCGGCCTCGGGGTCGACCTCGATGACCTCGCCTTCGGCGACCTCGTCATCGTGACGAGAGGCGAGCTCGACCTCGAAGCCGAGGCCAGTGAGCTCCTCCACCGCCTCGGCTTGCGACCATCCACGGACGTCGGTGATCTCGACCTGGCGCGGGCCGGCAGAGATGACCAGCACCACGTCGCTGCCTCGGCGCGCCTCGCCGATGGGGTCCTGGTCGATCACCGCGCCCTCGGGAACCTCGAGATCGTGCCGGCTCTCGGCGACCTCCGGGCGGAACCCCTCCTCGATCAGGCGGTCGGCTGCCGCGTCCTGCATCTCGCCCTGGACGTCGGGGACCGGCAACACCGGCGCGATCATCCGATCCCACAGCAGGTACCCGCCGACCCCGGAAGCCAGGATCAACCCGAGGATCACCAGCGCGGCGGTCCACCCGGGACTGCGGCGCCAGACCCCGACGATGTCGGTGTCGTAGGCGTCGTCCTCGGCGTACTCCTCGTCCTCCTCGGAGAGGTCCTCGTCGCCGTGGTCCTCGTAGCTCTCCGCGTCATGGTCGTCGTCCGCGTCGTCCAGGTCGTTGGGATGCCACACGTGCTGGGTCGCGGTGCGCTCCACCGGGTCGAGGGAACCCTCCTGGTCCGGGTCGGGATCGTCCCAGAGCCGATCGTGGCCGCCGATCACATCGGTCGGGGATGCCACGGCAGCTGCCCCGGCTGCTCGGGCCGTGCGGTCGTAGGGGACGCCGGTATCGAGTTCCATCGGCGGCGCGACCTCGGGTACGGCGACGCCGAGAGCACGTGCCAGGTCGTCGCCGGTCGGGTACCGCGTTCCCCGGTCGATGGCCGTCGCCCACCGCACCACGTCGTCGACCCCTGCCGGGATCCCCTCGACGAACGACGATGGGGCAGGCACGGTGTGGGTCGTGTGCCGCATCGCCGTGGCGAACGCGGTGTCCGCCGAGTGTGGCGGTGCACCCGTCAGGCACTCGAACAGGATCACCCCCAGCGCGTAGACATCGGCTCGGGGGTCGAGCCGGTCGCCTTCGACCGCCTCGGGGGCGAGGTAGTGAGGGGAGCCGATCAGCACGTCGGTGCCGAAGGTCGCGTTCGCGCTGGCGATCGCCCGTGCCAGACCGAAGTCGGTGATCCGGACGATCCCGTCGCGACCGAGGAGCAGGTTCTCGGGTTTGACGTCCCGGTGGACCATGCCGGCGGCGTGCGCCGCACCGAGCCCCCGCGCCACCGGGATCAGGACGCCTGCGGCCTCCTCCGGACTGAGCTGCCCATGCTCGCGCAGTAGCTGGCGCAGTGTTGGTCCTTCGACCAACTGCAGGACGAGGTAGGCGCCCTCGGGGGTCTCACCCCAGTCGTGCACGGCGACGACGTTGGGGTGCGAGAGGGCGGCTGCGGCTCGGGCCTCGCGGCGGAACCGGTCGAGGAAGGCGTGGTCGTCCGCCAGGTGCGGATGCAGGATCTTGACGGCGACCTGGCGGTCGAGCACCTCGTCGTGCGCTCGGTAGACCGTGGCCATACCGCCACGACCGAGCTCGCTGAGCAGGACATAGCGGCCGCCGACCTGGGGCGGGGTCGTTGGCGATGACGGGGTCTCGGACACGACGCCGATGGTACGCGAGGCCTCTCGCCGCGTAGCTCAGCCGTCACGCCCGTCCGGCACCCGCCTCGTCAGTGGCTGTGGGTGTTGAGACGCTGACGCAGGATGTCGATCTCGTCCCCGAGGACGGCGATGCTGCCGCGGATCTCATCGATGGCTCCGCGCAGTTCCGCGATGGCGCCGCGCAACTCGGTGTCCGTGGCCTCGAGATCCTGGGCGAGGGTGGCTCGCGACGCGGCGCCGGCTTCGACATCCCCTTCGATGCTGCTGAGGGTGTCGGAGAGTTCGGCGAAGCGTCCATCGATGTCGCTCAGGTGCTCCTCGAGCCGTGCATCAAGTCGTTCCTCGAGCCGTTCGTCGAGGGATCGGCTGAGTTCTTCCTCGATCTCGTCGGGCTCCACGGCACCGTCGACCGCCGTCTCCAGTGCACGGACCCGCGAGGCCAGTTCCGCCTCGGCTTCGTGACGCTCGGTGAGGCGCTCCTGGAGACGTTCTACCTCGGCGTTGAGGTCTTCCTCCTCCGAGCCGCAGGCGGCCAACACGAGGAGGGCCATCGCCAGCAGGGCGGTGACGCGGAGGAGGGATCGTGGCGTGCTGTCCATGCGGCTCAGGGTAGGTCCCCACCCTCCCGTAGCCACGGAGGCGGTGTCGTGTCGACGTACCTCGATGTCGGGCAGGGACGGGTAGCGTGGTGCTCTCGCCAGCGACCCCCACCCGAGTCCCTACACCTCGGAACTCTGCCCGAGTCAACGCAAGGGTGCCCCAGTGACCGAGCCGCCACCGACGGAGCCGACCTTCGACGACGAGCTCGA
>SKNK01000451.1 GCA_007120565.1 Nitriliruptoraceae bacterium
CGACGAGTTCGCGGAGATCGTCGCCGCGGGCCAACCCTTGGTGCGGTGGCGTGGCGCATGGGTCCGGGTCGATCGCGCAACGGTCGACCGCATCGGTGAGCTGCAGGGGGACCACACCGCGCTCGAGCTCACCGAGGCGCTCGCTGCGGCCCTGTCGGGGCAACACGAGGTCGAGGACCTGGGCTACGTCGAGGCCGTGGCGGACGGGGCGCTCGGCAGGTTGATCGACGACCTCCGCACGTCGGATGGTCCCGGCGACGCTTCCATCGTCGGTATCGAGGGCCAACTGCGCCCCTACCAGGAGCGTGGTGTGGCGTGGCTGCAGCGGCTCACCGAACTGGGCATGGGTGGGGTGCTCGCCGACGAGATGGGGCTCGGCAAGACGCTCGAGGCGATCGCCCTACTCACCTCGCGTGAGCAGGATCGTCCCCACCTGGTGGTCTGTCCGACCTCGGTGGTCGGCAACTGGGAACGCGAGATCGCCCGGTTCGCTCCGGGCCTGCGCGTGATGCGCCATCACGGTCCAGAGCGCGCGGCCTCCCGCCGGGCGTTCCGTCCTGGCGAGGTCGCGGTGACCAGCTACGCCCTGCTGCGGCGCGACATCGGGTTGCTCGAGGACATCCCCTGGGATGTCGTGGTCTTCGACGAGGCGCAACAGATCAAGAACCCGTCGTCGAAGGGCGCCCGGGCCGCACGCGCCCTGCAGACCCGCGCTCGCATCGCGATGACGGGAACGCCGATCGAGAACCGGCTCTCGGAGTTGTGGTCGATCGTCGACGTCACCAACCCAGGGCTGTTGGGCTCGCAGCGGTCCTTCAACGAGCGGTTCGCCGTCCCGGTCGAACGGTGGCACGACCAGGCAGCGGCCGGACGGTTGAAGCGGTTGGTCGCGCCCTTCGTGCTACGTCGTCGCAAGGACGATCCGGAGGTAGCGGTCGACCTCCCTCCGAAGCAGGAGGTCACGGTCGCCTGTTCGCTGACCCGCGAGCAGGCCAGCCTGTACCAAGCCGCCGTGGATCAGGCGTTCGCGGGGAAGGGCTTGGGATCCACCGCGTTCGAGCGTCGCGGCCGGGTGTTGGCGCTGCTCACCGCGCTGAAGCAGATCTGCAACCACCCACGTCAGTACCTGCGGGACGACGGCAAGCTCGTAGGTCGGTCCGGCAAGTTGGCCCGGGCCGGGGAGATCCTGGGGGAGGTGGTTGCCGCGGGCGACCACGCCCTGGTCTTCACCCAGTTCCGCGAGATGGGTGAGCTGTTGGTGCCGCATCTGGGTGCTCACCTGGGGGTCCCCGAGGTGCCCTTCCTGCACGGCGGCGTGCCGCTCGCCAAGCGCGACGAGATGGTGGAACGCTTCCAGACCGCGGAGGATGCTCCACCGATCCTGCTCGTCTCGTTGCGCGCGGGAGGGACGGGGCTGAACCTGACCCGAGCGAGCCACGTGTTGCACTTCGACCGCTGGTGGAACCCCGCCGTCGAGGACCAGGCGACCGACCGGGTGCACCGCATCGGCCAGACCCGACCGGTGACCGTCCACACGCTGGTCACCGCAGGAACGATCGAGGATCGCATCGCCGAACTCCTGGACCGCAAACGCACCCTGGCTGATGCCATCGTGGGAACGGGCGAGACCTGGATCACCGAACTCGATGACGACGAGTTGCGTGAGCTGGTCGAACTGTCGACCGCGGACCTCGCCGACGACGAAGACGACGACGAGCCGGAGGTCGACCGTCGTCCGCACCTCACCGCACTTCCCGGAGGACTGGCATGAGCGGTGGTTCGGTGGTGCAACCTCGCAACTGGTGGGGCGGTGCATGGAACGCCGTGCTCGACGAGACCGGGCCCTCCGGTGCCCGGGCGGTGCAGCGGGGGCAGGCGTTGGCCCGTCGCGGCGCGGTCGACGAGCTGCGTGTGGACGCAGGTTCGATCACCGGCCAGGTCGCCGAGGAGCGTGGGGATGTCCGCGTGATCGAGCTGACCTGTGAGGTCGCGTCGAACGAGGTCTGGGAACGTGCTCTGCACCTGCTCGCAGACGAGTTGCGGTTCACCGCCGCGCTGATCGACGGTCGCTTGCCGGAAGGGCTCGACGACGTCCTCGAACGGGCCGATCTGCGCTTGGTCCCGAAGTGGCGCGAGTTGGACGTCTCCTGCACCTGTGACGAACGTGGTCCGCTGTGTCGGCACGTGGCTGCGGTGCACGCGGCCGCAGGGGTAGCCATCGATCGCGATCCCTTCCTGTTGGTGCGGTTGCGCGGATGGGGACGGACCGAGCTCTTGCGGGCCCTCCGGGAACGACGCGGCGTCGGGGAGCCGGGCGCGGGCGATGCCGCGTTGGATCTGACCGCTGGCTTGACCGCGGCGCGGGGCGATCTGGAAGCCATCACGCTGCATCCGGCGCCGGTCGATGACCCCGCCGGTCCGTTCCGTCACCTCGGACCTCCACCCGGTGTGGACGACGAAGAGGCGTTGATCACCTTGGTCGAGCGTGCCGCCGGAGCCGCGTGGCGGTTAGCCGCCGGCGAAGGGGCCGACGCGGCCGATCAGGAACTACTCCTCGCCGAGTTGCGCGCGCAACGGGTGGCCACGCCCGGGTCACTCGCCGAGGCCCTGGGACGGGATGCGGACCAGCTTCGCGGCGAACTCGACCGGCTCTTCAGCGACGGGCAGGTGATGCGGACCGGATCAGGCGAACGGACCCGCTACCGCGCCGCGTCTGGCCCTCGCTGAGTTATCCGGAGCCCAGCTGAGGGGCACACCCTGAAGTTCAAGGAGAACTTGAGGGTTGGCGGGGCGTCCGGCTCGGACTAGCCAGAGAGCCAGGCTTCGGGGACATCCACGAGCCGTGACCTCAGGTACTCACCGAGCCCCTTCGCTTGGGGATCCGGCCGAGTGGAAGATGCCACGCCGTCGCCCAACAGCCCTCGGACCACGACGTTGACCGCAGCCAGGTTGGGTAACGGGTAGATCTCGACGTCGAGCTGTTCTGCCTCAGGTAGCAGTGCGCGGATCGCCGCTGGGGTACCGACGGTGGCCAGTAGCCACCCGTAGTGGTCGACGTCGGGCACCCACAGGCCGATGTTCGCGTCACCGCCCTTGTCGCCGGATCGGGCCCCCACGAGTTCCCCCAGCGGGGCGCGGGCCGTGGGCCCCGCTGGTGCGTGGTCGACCGAGGGGATCGGCACGGGGGGCCTCGCCTCGACCTCCGTGCCCACCAGTGCGCCGCTCTGCTCGATCGACCGCTCGCGGCCGTCCTGCAGGACGACGCGTTCACGGAGTACCTCGGCGTCGATGCGTCCTGGCCAGTACCGGCCGAAAGGTTCGGCGTCGTCGGGTGCGGCGGTCAGGGTGAAGCCCGGGTAGCTGGCGAGGGCGAGTTCGACGCAGGCGTTGGCGAAGCCGCGCCGGCCGATCGGTTCGGGATCGTGGTGGTGCACGGTCACGGTGAGGCTCGCGGTGGCCTCGGCGTTGTCGGACGCATCGGGGTGGTCGCTGCGCGTGAGCCTCCAGTCGACGTGATCGAGCGCCTCGAGGTCGATCGCTGCATGGAGTTGACGGCGGAGCAGGTCCGCCTTCTGGGGGATGTCGAGGCCGGTCAGGACGAACACGGCCTGGTTGCGGAAGCCGCCGAGGGTGGTGACGCTCACCTTGCTGGTCAGAGGCGGCGGTTCTCCCTGGACGCCGGAGATCCTCACCCGATCTGGCCCGTCGTCGGCGAGGGAGATGGTGTCGAAGCGGGCCGTGACATCGGCGTTGAGGTAGCGCGGGCCGCCGATCTCGTACAGCAGTTGCGCCGTCACGGTCCCTCGGTCCACCTGGCCTCCGGTGCCGAGATGCTTGGTGATCACGCTGCTGCCGTCCGCGTGCACTTCGGCGATGGGGAAGCCGGGATGGTCCAGGTCGGCGATCTCCTGGAAGAAGGCGTAGTTGCCGCCGGTGGCCTGAGCTCCGCACTCGATGGCGTGGCCGGCGACCACCGCACCAGCCAACGCGTCCAGGTCGTCGCGTTGCCAGCCGAACCGCCACGCGGCAGGGCCGACGGTCAGGCTCGCATCGGTGACCCTCCCGGTGACGACCACGTCCGCACCTTCGGTCAGTGCCGCGGCGATGCCCCAGCCGCCGAGGTAGGCGTTCGCCGTCAGCGGATGCAGACCGGAACCGACGAAGGGCCGGCCGGTATCCAGGTGTGCCAGTCCCGTGCCGGCTGCCTCGAGGTCGTCGAGTTGGGCCGTCAGATCGTCGCCCGTGACGTGGGCGACGTGCAGTTCCACGCCGACCTCGGCCACCAGGTCACGAACCGCCGCTGCCAGTCCCGCCGGGTTGAGTCCTCCCGCGTTGACCACGACCTTGATCCGTCGCTGGTGGATGGGGAGGATCACCTCGCGGAGCTGGCGTAGGAAGCTCTTGGCGTAGCCGGTAGCCGGGTCCTTCTGCCTGGAGCGCCACAGGATCAACATCGTCAACTCGGCGAGGTAGTCCCCCGTGACCACGTCGAGGGGACCGTCCTCGACCATCTCGCGGAGGGCGGTGTGTCGATCCCCGTAGAACCCCGAGGCGTTGCCGATGCGCAGGACGTCGTCCACCGCGTCTCCTCATCGCTGCGGTCTCCACACGCTAGCGACCACCGGCTGGTCGGCGTCAGGTGGCTGCCGACTACGGTGGCGAAGCACCGGTGAGATCAGGCCCGCGAGGCGCGCGGGCGGCTATCCGCGCTGGGGCGGCGTAGCCGCAACGAGAACGACGGAGGAACCAGTGGACGTATCGAGGTTGTTCGCGGTCGACGGCAAGGTGGCGCTGGTCACGGGCGGCTCCCGGGGTATCGGTGAGATGCTGGTCCGAGGGTTGGTCGCATCCGGCGTGCGGACCTACCTGTCGTCACGCTCAGTGGAGGCGTGCGAGGAACTGGCCGAGGAACTGAGCGCGGCCGGCCACTGTGTCGCGCTCCCTGCGGACCTGTCGACGCCTGAAGGGTGCGAGGCCCTCGCGGCAGCTTTCGGGGAGCACGAGGACCGACTGCACGTGTTGGTCAACAACGCGGGCGCTACCTGGGGTGCGCCGCTGGGGGAGTACCCGGCGGAGGGGTTCGACAAGGTCATGGACACCAACGTCCGGGCCCCGTTCCTGCTGACCCAGGCGCTCCTGCCCTCGCTCGAGGCTGCGGCGACCTCGGAGGATCCCGGTCGGGTGATCATGATCGGGTCGATCGACGGGCTGGTCGTACCCAGCTTCGAGTCCTACGCGTACTCGGCGTCGAAGGCGGCGATCCACATGCTCACCCGGCACGTCGGCAAGGCGGTGGCCAGCCGCAACGTCACGGTCAACGCCATCGCTCCGGGGCTGTTCCCCTCGAAGATGACCGCGTTCCTGTTCGATGAACACGAGGCCGAGGTGGTTGCCGCCATCCCGCGTGGCCGCGCGGGAACGCCCGAGGATCTGGTCGGCACCGTGATCTACCTCGCCTCGCGAGCTGGCGCCTATACCACCGGAGCCGTGCTTCCGGTTGACGGCGGGTATGCGACGCTACGGTGAGGTCGGTGAAGGTCCAAGGACCCTTAAGGCCGCGTGCGTCGTAGCCGACGAACCGACTAGCGAGACGGCGACGTCTCGGGTCCGCGTGTGGCTGTTCGTCGGCCACGCCTCCTCGCCATCAACAGCAACATGAGGCACACTAGCCACGCTGGCTACGGCCGGTCAGATGTGGTACGCAACGAAGGGATCG
>SKNK01000331.1 GCA_007120565.1 Nitriliruptoraceae bacterium
CAACGCGTTGCTCAACGAGCGCTGGTTCGTCGAGCATCCGCCGGGAGAGCTCCGCGCATCCGCCGCCGGCGGGATGGCGTTGCATCAGCCCGTCGCCGAGCGCTGGCGCGAGGTCACGGGCACGCCCATCGTCGAAGGGTACGGGCTGACCGAGTCCTCCCCCGTCCTGACCTTCAACCCGCTCGGTGGGACGATCAAGGACGGCACCATCGGTATCCCCGTCCCCTCCACGCGGGTGCGCTGCGTCGACGACGCGGGTGACGACGTGCCGCTGGGGCAGCCGGGTGAGCTCGTCGCGAGCGGGCCGCAGATCATGCAGGGCTACTGGCAGCGTCCAGACGAGACACAGGAGACGCTGCGCGACGGGTGGCTGCACACCGGTGACGTCGCCGAGATGGACGAGGACGGCTACTTCCGTATCGTCGACCGCATGAAGGACATGGTCCTGGTCAGTGGCTTCAACGTCTACCCCAACGAGATCGAGGAGTGCGTCATGGCGCTCCCAGGCGTACAGGAGGCCGGCGTCATCGGCCTGCCGGACGACAAGACCGGTGAGTCGGTACGGGCCTACGTGGTCGCCGACGATCCTGCCCCCTCCGCGGAGGAGATCATCGCGCACTGTCGGAAGCATCTCGCGGCCTACAAGGTGCCGCGCAGCGTGGAGTTCATCGACGAACTACCGAAGAGTCCGATCGGCAAGATCCTGCGCAAGGACCTGCGCAGCACCGTCAGTGTCGGCAACGATCATCAGCCTGCGGATCCCGCGGGTGAGGAGAAGGCGTAGCCATGTCGCTCACCGCATCGCTCGTCCTCGCCGTCCAGGGCCCGCCTGCCGACCACGAGGTGGTGACCCAGTTCGAGCAGATCATGCTCGTCGGGCTGGTCTTCATCATCATGTTCGGCCTGGGTGCCGGCCTCACACCTCGCGACTTCGCCTCTGCGCTGCGCCGCCCGCAGGGGCTCATCATCGGGTGGGTGACCCAGTTCGGGATCATGCCGTTCCTCGCGTTCCTGCTCGTGCTCGGGCTGGTCCTTCCTCTCCCGGACGAGTACGCCGCGCCGGTCGCCATCGGCGCGCTGCTCATGGGGTCGGTCCCCGCCGGCACGACGTCGAACATCTTCACGTTCTTCTCGAAGGGCAACCTGGCGCTCAGCGTCATGATGACGACCAACTCGACGTTGTGGGCGCTCGTCATGACGCCACTTGCGCTGGTCATCTACGGGACCCGGCTGATGCCGGCCGACGCCGACCTGCAGATCCCCGTCGCCAACATCGTCGTCACGCTGGTGATCATGCTCGTGCCGGTGGCGGTGGCGATGTGGATCCGGAGCCGCAACGCCAACATCGGTGCGGTCATGGAGCTGATGGGTGGCTTCTTCGGCCTCTTCTTCATCGTCTTCCTGCTGGTGACCTGGGTGCCGCGTAACTGGCGACTTCTCGTCATCACCCCGTGGCAGGTCTACCTCGTGGCCGTCTGTCTCGGACTGTTCGGCATCACGATCTCGTACCTGATCGCCCGTGGCATCAAGCTGCATCCGGCCAACGCCCGCACCATCGGGTTGGAGACCGGGATCCAGAACGGCCCCCTCGCCATCGCCATCATCCTGCTCAGCTTCGACGGCCACCCAAGGTTGGGCGAGCTCCTGATCGTCCCGGCGCTCTACTCGCTGTTCATCGTCCTCGTCGCCACCGTCGTCACGTTCTACTTCCGCCGCGCGAACCTCGCGGAGGAGCAGAGGATCCCCAGCCTCCTGTGACCCCCGGGCTGCCCCGCCTTCGGGCTACGGCTACGCGCCTCAGGGGGCACCGTTGGTCAGGGCCAGGGCGAAGCCCTCACCGGCCTCGGAGGCACCGACCGTGCCGTCGCCCCCCGCCGCAGGGGCGAACCCGGTGCGTTCGAGGTAGCGACGGTGGGCATCGGTCACGCCGGTGGCCTCGACCCGGTGGATGCCCTGCTCGCCGAAGGGGCCCTCCGGGTCGAACACGTAGGTCGCCGCGCGTTGGTCGCGGTGTGGCGGAGTGACGTAGTCCAGGTCGATCCTGGCCGTGCCGTTACCGAGATCGCGGTAGAGCACCAGCCCGACCGGGACCACATCGCGTAGCACGATGAACGCCTTGTGATCCTCACGCAGCCCGGTGAAGTCCGGCTGGAATCGGGCGATGTCGTCGCGCCAGAACCGCAGGAAACGAGGCACGTACGCGCCGGTGATGCGCCACGGGACGACCTCGAAGTACTCCTCGTGCGCCCGGTCTCGCAGGATCCGCTGGAGGTGGTAGATGTGGGCGAACATGACGATGCCGTTGGTGACCAAGACCGGGAACGCGTCGATCAGCAGGGCGTAGGCACAGAACAGGATGGCCCCGGCCAGCCCGAGCAGGCGAAGTCGCAACACCGAGGTCATGAGCATCCCGGTCACGATCAGCGCCGAGGCGAGATACCCGATCACTTCGAACCAGAACACTCCGCGGCCTCCTGTGGTCAGCCAACCGAGCATACGCCTCGGGACAGGTGCCAACGGCGGGGCTCCGGGGGTGCGCGGTACGGTCGCGCATCATCGACCGGAGCAGATCGACGTGGCCCGTACTCCCGTAGAGGAATCGATCGTCGTCAACGGCCTCGCTGAGGCTCTGCCGATCAGCGAGTCCGCCACCACTTCGCGAAGCCTGGTCGACAACGATCATGTTCGCGTCGTGACCTTCGCCTTCGACACCGGCGAGGAGTTGACCGAGCACACCGCGGCGATGCCGGTGGTGGTGCAGATGATCACCGGCAGCATGCGGTTCGAGGTAGTGGGAGAGGCGCACCACCTGGAGCCGGGGGACTGCATCTACCTGCCAGCGCGAGAGCCTCACTCGCTCCAAGCGCTCGAGCCGTCGCGGTTGTCGCTGGTGATGTTGCGCGACGCTCAGGAGTGACCTCGAGAGCGAGACGGGTCGGCGATCTCCGGAGATGGTCAGATCGCTGGACCTGCTGAGGGCTTCCCCTCCCGCAGGATCGCGACGATGAAGTCGGCATCGGTGCGGTGGGGACGCAGATCCCACGTCGACAGCAACAGGTCGGCAACCAGTCCCGCGGCATCCGCCTGGCTAAGGAACTCGTCGACCGCGTAGCCGCGGTTCGTGCCGAAGCCGATCACCGCACGGCCATCCTCGCGGAGGTGCGCGCTCAACCGCGCCAGCACGTCGCCTCGCGTGCTCGGGGCGAGGAAGGTCATCACGTTGCCTGCGCACACGATCGCGTCGAAGCCCTCGGAGATCCCCCTCGAAGCGAGGTCGAGCGTGGCGAGGTCGTCGACCAACCAACGGGGGCCTGGGTGATCCTGCTCAGCGGCCTCGATGAGCTCTGGGTCGATGTCCACGCCGACGACATCGTGCCCCAACGCATGCAGGAACCCGCCGACCCTGCCAGGTCCGCAGCCGGCGTCCAGCACGCGGGCGCCTCGAGGCACCATCGCATCGATCAGGCGCGCCTCACCGGCGAGGTCGTTCCCCTCCGCGGCCATGGACCGGAACCGCTCGATGTACCAGCTCGAGTGGTTCGGGTCGGCCCGGGTGATCCGGACCCACTCGTTCTCGTCGGACATACCAGCTCCTCGTCGGGAGGGGCCGCGTTCTCGCCCGCGACCCCTCCGTCCTTGATCCACTGCAGCGTAGGTGGCCGGTGGGGTGAGCGGCCTGCGTTCCGGGGCCGCGAACCCGGTGGTGTGGCCGCTAGGTTCGTGTCGGCCGGGAGCGATGCGCACGTCGATGCGAGCCGACCGGCAGCCCTGCCTCAGCATCAGGATCAGGAGGTCGACGATGCCCTTCCCCAAGTCCGACAAGATCTGGATGGACGGCAGTTTCGTGCCATGGGATGAGGCGACGGTCCACGTCCTGACACCCACGCTGCACTACGGCTACGGCGTGTTCGAGGGCATCCGCGCCTACCCGACGGATCGCGGACCCGCCGTGTTCCAGCTCGTGCCACATATGGAGCGGCTGCTTCAGTCCGCGCGGATCTATCCGCCGTTGGACGAGATCCCGTACACCGCCCAGGACCTCGTCGACATCGCCTGCGAGTTGATCCGCATGAACGGTCACGAGGGTGGGTGCTACATCCGTCCCACGATCTTCCTGGGCTACGGCGAGATCGGCCTCAACCCGCTGCCGTCCTCTCCGAGCATCGCGATGGCGACCTGGGAGTGGGGTTCGTACCTCGGGGAGGACTCGCTGGAGAACGGCGTCCGGGTCATGATCTCCTCCTACCGTCGGATCGGGAAGAACACCATCCCGCCAGCGGGCAAGGCCAACGGCCAGTACCTCAACTCCTCGCTGGCGAAGGTCGAAGCCCTGCGCGCCGGGTACGACGAGGCGATCATGCTCTCCGAGGACGGCTACGTCGCCGAAGGGACGGGCGAGAACCTGTTCGTCGTCCGCGGCGAGACCATCCTCACGCCACCGCTGTCCGACGGTCCCCTCGGAGGGATCACCCGCAACAGCGTCATGACCATCGCCAAGGACCTCGGCTACGAGGTCCACGAGTCCAGCCTCGTTCGCACCGACCTGTTCCTCGCCGACGAGATCTTCCTGACCGGCACCGCAGCTGAGCTCACGCCGGTCAACGAGGTCGCCGGCTACGAACTCGGCAAGCGTGGCCCGGTCACCGAGGCGGTCCAGTCGGCGTTCATCGACACCGTCCGTGGCCGCGTCGAGCGCTACGACGACTGGCTCACCTACGTCAACGGGTAAGCACACCGCGGGAGCACCGACAGCCGCGCCCCGTGTGGTGTGAAGGAGTACGGGCTATGACCCAGCACGACACGGGTGTGCGTATCGAGCGTCTCGATGAGGGCGCCTTCCCGGAGTTCCGGCGTGCGTTCGGCGTCACCTTCGGTCACGAACCACGCGATGAGGACCTCGATCGCAGCAAGCGGACCGTGGAGTTCGAGCGGGGGCTGGCCGCCAGAGATGCGAGCGGGCAGGTCGTCGGTACCTCGGGGGCCTACTCCTACGAGATCTCGCTGCCGGGAGGTCGCTCAGCGCCCTGCGGCGGGGTCACCGTGGTCAGCGTCCGTGCCGACCACCGCCGCCGCGGGCTGTTGACCCGGATGATGACGCAGCTGCTGGATGACTCCGCGGAGCGTGGTGAGCCGTTCTCAGCCCTGTGGGCCTCCGAGAGCCCGATCTACGGCCGGTACGGGTTCGGTCCCGCGGTGCCGACCTTCGACCTGCGGGTCGAGCGGGTCCACGCGAGCTTGCGCCACGAGGGTCCGGTCCGCGACGTGCAGCTCGTGGACCATGACGAAGCGCTCGCCCGTTTCCCTGCCTTGCACGAGGCCCTTCGGGAGCAGCGTGCCGGGGTGATGCGCCGCTCCGAACCTTGGTGGGAGCGGATCCTCGACGATCCTGAGCACCGCCGTGACGGTGCTGGGCCGAGGCTGCACGCCCTGCTTCCCGACCGAGGGTTCGCCACGTACCGGCTCAAGAACACCTGGACCGACGACGCTCCCGACGGCGAAGTCCGGGTCGAGGACCTGGTCGCCACCGATGCTGATGCGTTCGCGGCCCTGTGGCGCTTCCTGCTCGACGTCGACCTGTCAGCGCGTCTGACCGCATCGTTCCGACCCGCCGACGATCCGGTGGTCCACCTCCTCGATGATCCCCAGCGGGCCAGCTTCCGCCGCAGCATGGCGCTGTACCTACGTCTCGTCGACGTCGAGGCAGCCGTGGCGG
>SKNK01000446.1 GCA_007120565.1 Nitriliruptoraceae bacterium
CCGCTTCGCGTTCGAGCTCCGCCTGACGCTGACGCTCGAGCTCCTCCTCACGCTGACGCTCGAGCTCCTCCTGACGGCGGCGCTCCGCCTCCTCCGCTTGCTCGGCCTCGTCGATCGCCGCGTTGAGTTCAGCGACCTCCTCCTGATGCTCCGCGACGGAGGCCTCGGCCTCCTCACGCCGCTGCTCCACATCCAGGGCGCGCTGCCGAGCATCAGCCTGCTGTTCGGCCAGTCGCTCCTCGGTCGCGGTCACCTCGGCGCGGAGGGCGACGAGTTCCTCGAGATCGATCAGATGGGCGTCGAGCAGACGCCGCATCGTCACCGAACGCGAGCTGGCGTCCGCGGCGGAACCACTGTTGAACAGCGTGGTCACCTCGACGGTGTGCCCACCCTGTTTGTGGAGGTGACGGACGTGGCTGGCGGCGCTCTCGGTGAGGGCCTCAGCCCGGCGGGTCAGCTGGTCGAGCCGCTCCTGGGTCTGGGTCCGCTCTACCTCGACGTCTTCGAGGGCCTGCCGGGCCTGGTGGTATTCCTCGACCACGGAGCTGACCATCATCTCGATCTCGTCGAGCCGTTCCAGCGCCTGGTCGAGGTCGCCGCGCAGCTCATCGGAACTGCGGTCCGGGCTCAGATCCTCGCTCAGATCGGGATCGGCGGCTGCCGGCCAGGCGATGGCCAGGACCAAGCAGGCGATCACGAGGGGGGAGAGGCGGCGGACGGCGAACCGATCGGTCACGTTGACTCCTGACCCGACCGGGAAGGCAACGCGGACGGGTCGCGCACATCGGTCCCGAGACTAGGGACCGCCGACGGCAGGTCCCGGCAGCACGTGCTGGTCGTGCGAAGGACGCGCCCGGCTGACCATCCTGACCCCGCCTACGGCCGGATGGACGTCAGGTACGCCTCGCCTCGTCGTTCGCGTACCCTGCGCACTCGCCAGGGCCCGTAGCTCAGCCTGGCAGAGCGCTGCCTTTGCATGGCAGAAGTCGTCGGTTCGAATCCGATCGGGTCCACCACCACCTCGAGGTCGCGTCTACGGCCTCCCCCACGTCGCCTGCGGGTGATGACGGGCCAGGGGCCCCGCCGTTGGCCAGGGGACCCCCGGCGTTGGCCATCGGCCCTCACCCGTCAGGGCCACCAGCATCTGGCGCGGACCCCGGCACCTCGACCTATGCTGCATCACGACGCTGTCGGGGCACAGGGCGACAGCCACAGGGTTCGGCGCGCCAAGCGCGCCCACACGTGAAGGAACGAGCATGGAACGGATCGTTGTCGGCGTTGATGGGTCTGCAACTGCACGTCGCGCTCTGGCGTGGGCTGCGGCGGAGGCCGAGAAACGAGGCGCCGTGCTCGATGTCGTGCACGCCTACAAGCCCTCCTACCAGCGCAGCGAGGAACGCACGGCCTTGTCCGCTTCGACCCTCGGGGGTCTCAGCAAGGTCGACCTCGAGGAGCTCGAGCAGCGCCGTGTCGAGGAGCGACGCAACGAACAGAACCAGGCCATCGGCACCATCAACAAGGCCTTGGAGCGGGTGGGCGTCGACACCTCGAAGGTGCAGGTGGAGAAGCAGGCGGTGACCGGCAAGCACCCGGACCACGCCCTCATCGAACTGTCCCGAGGCGCGACGTTGCTCGTGGTCGGCTCCCGCGGACGCGGCGCGGTTGCCGGTCGACTCATGGGGTCGGTCTCCCGTGCCTGCGTCGAGCATGCGCACTGCCCGGTCGTGGTGATCCCGCCAGCGGTCGATGGTGACAAGTTCGGGCCGTGATCCTCACCGCCTAGTGCGACCGCGTAGGGTCGCCGCCGCCCGATCGGAAGGCTGGCGGTGACCCTGGGAGTCGATGTTGGCGGGACCTTCACCGACCTTGCGGTCTGGGACGGCCACGAGCTGCGCATCGGCAAGACCTCGACGACACCCGATCAGAGTGAAGGGGTGATCGCCGGAGCCCGGCAGCTGCTCGGCGACGCCGAGGTGGTCGCGTTCCTCCACGGCACGACGGTGGCCACGAACGCGTTGCTCGAGCGCCGCGGCGCGCGGACGGCCCTGGTCACCGACACCGGCTTCCGCGACCTGGTGGAGATCGGGCGCCAGGATCGACCATCGCTCTACGACAGCTCCGTGGATCGTGCCATCCCGTTGATCGAACGTTCGGGCCGGTTCGAGATCACCTTCGCCGACGATGCGGCGGATCCCGCCGACCCGTCGGCCATCCACGACACTTCAGCCCACCGGGACACCGCGGCCAGCGGAGACACGGCGATCCACCGCGCCACGTCGGTCAGCGGAGACACGGCGATCGACCGCGGCACCTCGCCCCACCGCGACACGTCGGTCCCCGACGATGGGGCCGGCTTCGCCACGCTGTTGCAGCAGCTGCGGGCGTACCAGCCCGACGCGGTCGCGATCTGCCTGTTGTACGGCTACGCCCACCCGGAGCGGGAACGACGCCTCGCCGCGGCGATCGCGGACCACCTCGACGTCGCCGTTTCCTGTTCGCACGCCGTCTCCGGCGAGTTCCGCGAGTTCGAGCGGCTGTCGACGACGATCCTGAACGCCTACCTCACCCCGGTCGTCGAGCACTACCTTCGCAACCTGCGCAGCCGAGGCGCCGAGGCCGGCCTGCCCGAACACATCGAGGTGATGCGCTCCTCCGGCGGGCTGATGTCGGTCGAGGCCGCCTGTGACCTACCGGCCGCCGTGTTGCTCTCTGGACCCGCCGGTGGCGTGGTGGCCTCCGCGGAACTCGGACGTTCCCTGGGTCTGGACCACCTCGTCTCCTTCGACATGGGAGGTACCTCGACCGACGTGTGCCGAATCGACGACGGCAGGCCCGAGGTCGCCTACGAACGCGACGTCGCCGGCCTCCCCTGCCGCTTGCCGTCGGTCGCGGTGCACACGGTCGGTGCGGGGGGCGGCAGCATCGCCTGGGTCGATGACGGCGGGGCGCTGCGGGTCGGGCCACAGAGCGCTGGAGCGCAACCGGGTCCCGCGTGCTACGGGCGCGGCGGTACCGACGCAACGGTGACCGACGCGAACCTGGTCCTCGGCCGGCTCGACCCCGCGGGACAGCTCGCCGGATCCGTGGACCTTGACGCCGAGGCAGCACGTGACGCCATCGGCGCGATCGGGGAGCGCGTGGGGTTGGGCCTGGTCGAGACGGCGCTCGGCATCCTGCGCATCGCGGAGGAGCACATGGCGCAAGCGATCCGGGTCGTGTCCGTCGAGGAGGGCAGCGACCCGCGCGAAGCCACCCTGGTGTCCTTCGGTGGGGCGGGCGGGCTGCACGCCACCGCCCTAGCGCGAACGTTGGAGATGGCCGGGGTGGTCGTGCCACCGTACGCGGGGGTGTTCTCCGCGTTCGGACTGCTGCTCAGTCCGCGGCGAACCGACCGGGCCCGCAGCGCCACCCTGTCCCTGGACGACCTCACCGGGCTCGCCCGGGTGGCCGAGGAGGTCGCGGAGGAGGCTCGCGCGGAGCTGGCAGGACGAGACGGCGGTGACCCGTCCGAGATCGACGTGGCGGTGCGGTTGGACGTCCGCTACCTCGGGCAGGCCCACGAGACGCCCGTGCCCTACCGCGCCGACGACGACGCGACCTCCCTCACGCGACGCTTCCACGAAGCCCACCGCCAACGCAACGGGTTCGCACGTCCCGGTGACCCGATCGAGATCGTCACGATCCGAGCCGAGGCGACCGCTCCTCCGGCACTCACCTGGGATCAACTGCCACAGATCGCGTCGGAGGGCGAGGCGCGCCGTGGCGAGCGGCAGGTCACGACCGCCGACGGCGACGTGACCGCTGAGGTCTGGTGGCGTCCAGGGCTCGCCCCGGACGATCAGATCACCGGCCCGGCCATCATCGAGGAGCGGGAAGCGACCACCTACCTCGCTCCAGGCGAACGGGCCAGGGTCCTGCCGTCCGGGGCGTTGCAGATCACCTGGTAGGTACGGTGAGATCACGACCCCGCTACCGCAGACGACGCCGTGGCGGACCCCACCGCGGATGACGACCCCCTGCACCGAGACGACGAGGAACGACGTGGCTGTCGAATCGCAGATGATGGAACTCGCAACCCCCGCTCCGGACTTCGAACTCGAGGAGGTGACCGACGGCAGCACCGTCGCGCTGGCCGACCTCGCCGAGAGCCCGGCGCTGGTCGTCGCGTTCCTCTGCAAGCACTGCCCCTTCGTGGTGCATGTCCAGGACGAGTTCGCCTCGCTGGCCCACGAGTACCAGGCACGTGGCGTCCAGTTCGTAGGGATCGGATCGAACGACCCCGGCGTCTCCCCAGACGACACCCCCGAGGGCCTGGCGCAACAGAAGCGCGAGGTCGGCTTCGACTTCCCGTACCTGTTCGACGCGGACCAGAGCGTCGCCAAGGCCTACGGGGCGGCCTGTACGCCTGACGTGTTCGTGTTCGACCAGGACCGTAAGCTGGCGTACCGCGGGCAGATCGACAGCAGCAGGCCGAACAAGGGTGAGCCGGACGGTGCTGACCTGCGCGCCGCCCTCGACGCCCTCGTCGACGGACGCCCCGTCCCTGAGGACCAGGTCCCGTCGATGGGCTGCTCGATCAAGTGGGCACCCGGGAACGAACCGGCCTGACGGGTGCGGTGATCGATCGCCCGCACGCTCGGCGCTCCTCCCGCCCGACACGTCTCCTTGCCGCATCTCGGGTTGACCACGCCTACCGTGCCGCGTCGGCGTAGTGTGGCGGCGCTATCCGCCATCGCAACGCTGTCAGCCACGCGGCGCTATCCGCCATCGCAACGCTGCCAGTGCTGTCAGCGCCATCGCCGAGTACATCGAGGACCGTGACGTGGGGAAGGTCGACGCCGTCACCCTCGAGGTGGCCCGCAGCCGGTTCGCCGCGATCGCCGAGGAGATGGGTACGGTGCTTCGGCGCACCGCCTACTCCCCGAACATCAAGGAACGCATCGACTGTTCCGCCGCCATCTTCGTCCCGTCGGGCGAGATGCTGGCCCAGGCGGAGCACATCCCGGTGCACCTCGGCTCGATGCCCGCCTCGGTGCGCGCCGTGTTGGACGCCTTCGGTGGAGAACTCGACAGTCAGACCCAGTACGCGGTCAACGATCCCTTCGCCGGAGGCACCCACCTCAACGACCTGACCTTGGTCCGGCCGGTTGCGGTGAACGGCGACCTGATCGGGTTCGTCGCGAACCGTGCCCACCACGCCGACGTCGGCGGGGACGCACCGGGGTCCATGCCGGCCAAGGCCACCCACATCGACCAGGAGGGCCATCGCGTCTCGCCGATGGCCGCGGTCGTCGGAGGCGAGTGGTTGGACGTCTTCGTGCAGCCCTTCCTGGAGGCGACGCGTACACCGCAGGAGCGGCTCGGCGATCTGTCGGCCCAGCTGGGCGCCAACGAGGTCGGAGCCCTACGGATGGCCGAGTTGGCCCGCAACCTCGGCCCCGCGGCCTTCGGTCGGTTGGGTGACGCGGTGCTCGACTACGGGGAGCGGAGGATGCGTGCCGCGCTGGCGGAGCTGCCCTCCGGTACCTACCGGTTCACCGACCACATGGAGGGGCAGGACGAACTCCACCCCATCACGGTAACGATCGAACTCGCTGGCGGTGAGTTGCACGCCGACATGGCCGGGTCGTCTCCCCAGGTGGCCGCCAACTTCAACGCGGTGCAGGCGGTCACGCGCTCCTGCCTGTACTACGCCGTCCGGGTCGCCACCG
>SKNK01000277.1 GCA_007120565.1 Nitriliruptoraceae bacterium
CCCGACGTTGGGGACGGTGCCCATCGTGGTCGGGTCGAAGGCGCCATGCTCACGGCAGTGGTCGAGGGTCTCGGCGTACAGCGCCGCGTAGCTCGAGTCGGGGATGATCGCCTTGGCATCCTGCTGCTGGTCGTCGGCGTTCCACATCTGCCCGGAGTCACGCACCACCACGGGCATCGACGCGTCGATGATGATGTCGCTGGGGACGTGGAGGTTGGTGATACCGCGACTCGAGTCGACCTGCGCGAGCGCCGGCCCCTCGTCGTACGCCAGCGCGATATCGGCCTCGATCGCCTGCCGGCGCTCAGCCGGGAGCTCGTCCAGGGCGGCCTCGATGCTGGCCATACCGTCGTTGGGGCTCAGCCCGAGCTCGGCGAGCGCGTCACCGTGCCGTTCGAACAATCGCGAGTAGTAGACCCGGACCGCGTGACCGAAGATGATCGGGTCGGAGACCTTCATCATCGTGGCCTTGAGGTGCACGGAGAACAGCACACCCTGCTCGCGGGCGTCGTCGAGCTGCTCCTGCAGGAAGCTGACCAGCGCCCGCTTGCTCATCACAGCCGCGTCGATGATCTCCCCGGCCAGCAGCGGCGTCGACTCCTTGAGGACGGTTACCTCGCCGTCGCTGTCGACATGTTCGATCCGGACATCGTCTGGGGAGTCGACGGTCACCGATCGCTCGCTCGAGCGGAAGTCGCCTCCCGACATCGTGGCGACGTGGGACCTGGAGTCGGAGGACCACTCCCCCATACGGTGGGGGTACTTGCGGGCGTACTGCTTGACGGCTGCGGGGGCACGGCGGTCGGAGTTGCCCTCACGCAGCACCGGGTTGACCGCACTGCCCTTGACCGCGGCGTAACGGTCAGCGATCTCGCGCTCCTCGTCGGTCGAGGGCTCTTCGGGGTAGTCCGGTAGGGCGTAGCCCTGGTCCTGGAGTTCCTTGATGGCGGCCTTGAGCTGCGGCACCGAAGCACTGATGTTGGGCAGCTTGATGATGTTGGCCTCGGGGGTCTTGGCCAGCTCACCGAGCTCGGCGAGCGCATCGTCGACCCGTTGATCCTCCTCGAGGTAGTCAGGGAACGCCGCCAGGATGCGGCCTGCGAGGGAGATGTCGCGGGTTTCGACGTCGACCCCGGCCGCGTCCGCGAACGCGGAGATGATCGGCAGGAACGAGGCGGTCGCCAGTGCCGGCGCTTCGTCGGTGTACGTGTAGATGATCTTGGCCATGGAGGCACCCTCTGTCGGTGGGCGCCTCACGCCGGATCCTCGGGGGAGGCGCCTCGGTCGTTCCGTCGCCGACACGGTAGTCGCTGCACCGGCGCGGTTCGGAGCCGGAACCTGCCCGCGCCCCTCGCCCCGGGCATATCCTGGCGAGGATGATCAGCCGGGGTGGGTAGTACCCCGAGCTGATCCCAGCCCGGGAGCGGTGCCGTGACCAAGGGTCCTCCTGCCTACGCGTGGGACTGGTTCGCACGCCAGCGGCTGCTGTGGCGCGAGGTGCGCTCGCGGTTGGCGGCGAGTTCGACCCCGGCGGCGTCGAGATATGCGCGTGTCGAGACCCGTAGCGAGGTCGTCCCCCTCCTGCGTGCCGACTACGCCCATCACGACACCGTGCGAGCCGCGGTGGACGCCGTGGTCCGAGAGCTGGTGTTCCTCGGTCATACCGATCGTCCCTTCGCAGAGCTCGGGGTCCGCAACGCGCCCCGCGGGATGCGGTGGTGGTGGACCGCGTTGAGCGGCGAACAGATCGACGCTCCCGTGGCGGTGCGAGGCCGCTCGCCGTCGGTAGCCGAGGACGCGGACCAGCTCACCCTCGACGAGGTCCTCCGCGGCTACGGCGACTGAGTTGCACGTTGCGTGTCGGAGAGCTCCGGCCCACCGGACGAACCCGACACGCCACCCGGCCACGCCAAACCCCACCCACCACCGAGCCATCGGCCGGCTCGCCGGCTCCGAAGCTGGTACGTACCCTCTCGCGTCTGGCCGAGGAGCCGCTCGTCGTGTCCACCACCACCCGTCCCCGTTCCAGAGGCGGATCGAGAACCCGCATCGGGCCGGGTCGGCGGCTCGCCGGCCTCACCCCCCAAGGGCTGCCAGGGACCAGGACGGCGGTCCGTCGGGTCCTGGGACGGATGTTCGGCCCCTCGAAGCTCGACTTCGAACGCTACGACGGCGACACCGGCCTGCTGGGCCCGGGCTGCGCCTCGTGGCAGGTCATCGCCGAGCCGGCCGCCATCGCCGGTGGTCTGCGCGGGCTACTCCTCCAGGTCGCGCACCCCTTGGCGATGGCGGGCGTCCACGACCACTCCGCCTTCCGCGAGGACCCGCTGGGTCGCCTGCAGCGCACCTCGGCCTACATCACCACGACCACCTTCGGCTCCACCCAGGAAGCGCTCCGCGTCACCCGCATCGTCCGCGGCGTCCATCCTCGGGTGCACGGCACGGCTCCCGACGGCCGGCGCTACTCGGCCGACGACCCCGACCTGTTGGCCTGGGTCTCGATCGCCCTGACCTCGTCGTTCCTGGTCGCCGACGGTCGCTGGTCACCACACCCGGTCACCGATGGCCGGGCGGACGCGTTCGTCGCCGAACAGTCCGGGATCGCCGCGCTCCTCGACCCCCGGGTGGATCTCACCCCCTTCGAACACGACGAGGCAGCACGTGACGCCCTGCGGCGAGGCGAGGTCGAACTCCCCCTCATCACCGACGGGCTTCTGCCGACCACGGTCGACGGCCTGAGACGTCGCCTTGCGGACTACGTCCCGGATCTTGGCATCAACCACCAGGGTCGCGAGGCGTTGAGCTTCCTCCGCCGTCCCCCCATCCCGCGGGTCGCCCGCGGGGGCTACCGAGCGATGTTCGGTGGAGCCGTCGCCTCGCTGCACGGACCGGAGGCACGAGCCCTGGACCTCGAGGTGGGACGCACCCGGGCGAGGGCACTCGACACGCGGGCGAGCGCGTTCCTCACCACGATGCGGCTCACGACCGGGGTCTCACCAGCCCTCGAACTGGCCGAGGGACGCGCTACCCGGCAGAGTCCGCCCCTCGATACCTGACGGGCTGGACCCAGCACCGACCGGCTCTGGCCGGGGAGCTCGCCAACGTGGACCGACCCCCCGTGACCCGTTAGCGTCACGCCCTACGCGCAAGCCCTCGGGAGTGGGCCGAAGCGATCGCACGAGCCGGGAGTCGAGACCATGACGCGCACCGCCATCCGCACCTGCCCGCTCTGCGAGGCGACCTGCGGGCTCCAACTCGAGGTCGACGGCGATCGCGTGACCCAGGTTCGGGGGGACCGTGACGACGTCTTCAGCGGCGGTTACCTGTGCCCCAAGGGAGCGCTGTTCGGCGAGCTCGAAGCCGATCCCGACCGCCTCGACGCACCACGCATCCGTCGGGACGGCAAGCTGGTTCCCGCCTCATGGGAGGAAGCCGACGCCGAGGTAGCCGCGAGGCTGAAGCGGATCGTCGACGAACACGGCCCCGATGCCGTCGCGATCTACCTGGGCAACCCCAACGTCCACAACCTGGCCGGGCAGCTCTACGTGCGCCCCCTCGTCAAGGCGTTGCGGACCCGGAACGTCTACAGCGCCTCGAGCGTCGACCAACTCCCCAAGCACGTGTCGTGCGGGTGGATGTTCGGCGACCCGCTGGCGATCCCGGTCCCCGACATCGACCGGACCGACCTGTTGGTCATGCTCGGCGCCAACCCACGGGTGTCGAACGGCAGCTTGTGGACCGCCCCCGATCTTCCGGGAAGGCTCTCCAAGCTGAGGAAACGTGGAGGCCGGCTGGTCGTCATCGACCCGCGCCGGACCCGCACCGCCGACAGAGCCGACAGCCACCTGCCGATCCGTCCCGGCACCGATGCCCTGCTCCTCGCCGCGATCGTGGCCACGCTGCACGAGGAGGACCTCGTCCGGCTGCCGTCCCACCTCGCTGGCCACGTCGAAGGCGTCGATCGTGTGCTCGAGCAGCTCGCAGGGTTCACACCCGAGTCGGTAGCGGCCCGGTGCGGGATCGACGCAGCCACGATCCGTCAGCTCGCCCGCGACCTGGCAGCCACGGAACGGGGCTGTGTCTACGGCCGGCTCGGCACGACCACGACCTCGTTCGGCACCCTCACCTCGTGGCTGGTCGACGTCGTCAACCTGGTGACGGGCAACCTCGACGTCCCTGGGGGGTCGATGTTCCCGAAACCGGCGCACCACCGCGCGAGGCGCCGTCCCTTCCGCATGGCCCGCTGGCACAGCCGCGCGAGCGGTCTGCCGGAAGCCATCGGCGAACTGCCCGCTGCGGCCCTGGTGGACGAGATGGAGACGCCAGGGGACGGTCAGGTCCGCGCGCTGATCACCATCGCGGGCAACCCCGTCCTGTCGACCCCGGACAGCGAGCGGCTGGACGCCGCGATCGCCGGCCTGGACCTGGTGGTGAGCGTGGACCCCTACGTGACGGCGACCAGCCGTCACGCGGACGTGATCCTGCCTCCGCCGTCGGCGTTGTACCGCTCGCACCTGGACCTGGCCTTCGCCGGGTTCTCGGTCCGCAACGTCGTGAACTACTCACCCGCGGTGCTCCCCCTTCCCGAAGACCGTCCGGACGAGTGGGAGATCCTGCTCCGGCTTGCGTCGATCGCCCTAGGGGCAGCTCCCCCGATCGACGTCACCGCGGCGGACACCTTCGTGGCGCACCAGCTCGCAGAGTCCCTCGCGATCGACCCCGACGCCAGGACCGGCGAACTCGATGCCACCGAGCTGTTGGCCGAGGTCGGTGACCGCCACGGACCCGAACGGCTCCTCGACCTGCTGCTCCGAGCCGGCCCCTACGGTGAGGGGTTCGGCGCGGAGCCTGACGGCCTCACCCTGGCACGGCTCGAGGCGCAACCTCACGGCATCGACCTCGGCGCCCTCGAGCCCCGGATCCCCGAGGTGCTACGCACCGCCTCCGGCAAGGTCGAAGCCGCCCCCGGCGAGGTCCTCGCCGAGCTCACGCGGCTGCGCGAGTTCCTGGCCACACCACCGAGCGACGGGCTCGTGCTGATCGGGCGACGCCACCTACGGACCAACAACTCCTGGAGCCACAACGTCGCCGGTCTGGCGAAGGGGCAGCAGCTGTGCACGTTGTTGCTCCACCCCGACGATGCGGCTCAACGCGGACTCCTTGACGGCGAGGTGGCACGGGTGCGCTCGGCGGCCGGGGAGGTCACCGTCCCGATCGAGGTGAGCGAAGAGATCCGACGCGGAGTGGCGAGCCTTCCCCACGGCTTCGGTCACGACCTCGACGGTGTCGAGTTGTCCATCGCCCGTCAGAACGGTGGGACGAACTCCAACGTGCTCACCGACCGCCACGACGTCGACCCGTTGTCGGGAACCGCGGTGCTCAACGGCATCCCCATCGAGGTTGCTGCCGTCGGCTAGCGACCTGCTCACGAGGTGGCCATCACCTTTCGGACGTGTCCACACGTCCTGGTCGACCTCCCCCAGCGACCGCCCATGCGATAACCTTGATGCCGTCACGCAGCCGGTCGGGGAGCCTCGCTCCACACGAAGACAGGGAGCGGCCCGACCCGCGTGCTCGATGATAGGGATAGCAACATGCCAGAGGGCACCGTCAAGTGGTTCAACGCCGACAAGGGATTCGGGTTCATCGCCCCGAACGACGGCGGCGAGGACCTGTTCGTCCACTTC
>SKNK01000223.1 GCA_007120565.1 Nitriliruptoraceae bacterium
CCGTCCTCGTTGCCCGTCACGATCACCCCACCGGTCCGCCCGTAGTAAGCGGATTGACCGGCGTCGTTGAGCTGTCCGGAGTTGCCGTAGAGCCGCTCGACGACGTGGGTGGCAACGCTGGACTTCTCGCCGAGCCAGATCGGGGTGAGCAGCACCAGGATGTCGGCGGCCATCACGCGGTCGAAGATCCCGGGCCAGTCGTCCTGCTCCGCGCCGTGTTCGGTCATGTCGGGGTAGACGCCGGGGGCGAGGTGGTGGTCGACCGCTCGGATCTGGTCTACCTCGACACCGTTGGCGCGCATGATGGCGATCGACCGGTCGGCGAGCGCCTGCGTGTGGGATGGCTCGGGGGAGGGTTTGAGGGTGGCGTTGATGAACAACGCCCGCAGGTCGTCGTAGGAGGTCGGCGCCTCGTCGCAGAGCCGTTGGTCCTGCTCGCTCAGGTCGGTCACGTGTCGCTCCTCGTCGTTGGGGACGTCCTCAGGGTCAGGGCAAGCGGGATCTCAACGGGGTCGGTGCTCGGTGAGGTCGTCCACGGTGGCGACTAGCCGGTCGTAGACCGCGACCTCCAGGTCGGGTCGCAGCCGCTGGATGGCCTCGATCACGCGCGTGAGCACCTCGGCTTCGATGTCGCAGCGCGAGCAGTCCTGGAGGTGGGCCGCGACCCGTTCGGCCTCCTCTGGTGCCACCTGGCCATCCAGGAACGACTGCAACGTGCGTCGTACCCGCAAACAGTCCAGGGGGTTGTTCATCGTGGTAGCGACCCACGGCACGAGCCAGCGATCACCGTGCTGTCGTTCGTCGTTCGTCGCATGGGCTCCTCCTTGTGGGGAGGTTCCGTTCACCGAAGCTGGGCTCCCCAGCCGAGCCTGGGCCTCCTCCCTTTCCGAACACCTCTGGCGTCCAAGCTCTTCCCTTCGGTGCGTTCCTGGTAGGGAATCCTGGGCGGCGCGAGGGTGTTGTCCCGCCGGGAGTGGTCCTGCCCCTCCCTCCCGGGGATGATCATCCCCTCGCCGAGAGCCCAACGATCGGGAAGGACCCAGGTGGCTGTCTACGACCTCGTCGTTGTTGGTGGAGGAACCGCCGGCCTGACCGCTGCGGTCGGTGCGGCCAGCCAGGGTGCACGGACCCTGCTGGTGGAGCGCGACCGTACCGGTGGTGACTGCCTGTGGACCGGGTGTGTGCCCTCCAAGGCGCTGCTCACCGCGGCCGAACGGGCCAACACCGTCCGGACCGCCGAGGAGCTCGGGGTGCACTCCGGTGGGGTGACCGTCGACCTCGCGGCGGTGATGGCGCACGTCAAGGAGGCGATCGCGACGATCGCTCCCCACGACTCGCCCGAGCGGCTGCGCACTGCTGGTGTCGAGGTCGTCCATGGCGCCGGACGGTTCACCGGGGGGGATCGGCTAGAGGTCGACGGGCGGACGGTGCGGTTCCGTCATGCCATGATCGCCACCGGCGCGATGCCGCTGGTGCCGCCGATCCCGGGTCTCCGGGAGATCGAGCCGCTGACCTCCGACACGGTGTGGGAGTTGACCGAACTGCCTCGTCGTCTGGTGGTGCTCGGCGGTGGGCCGATCGGCGCGGAGCTCGGTCAGGCGTTCGGGCGGCTCGGATCGCAGGTGACGGTCGTGGAGATGGCCGACGGGTTGCTGCCGCGTGAGGAGCCCTCGGCTCGCGAGCTCGTGGAGGCTTCGCTGGCAGCCGACGGCGTCGAGGTGCGGGTCGGTACGAAGGCGGTGCGGGTCGAGCGTGATGCGGGTGCTACTCAGTTGGTCGTCGAACACGAGGGGACCGAACACGCGGTGCCGTTCGACGAGCTCCTCGTCGCGGTCGGTCGTCGTCCGAACGTGGAAGGGCTGGGGCTCGAGGCAGCGGGGGTCGAACTCGACGCACGCGGCGCGGTGGCGGTGGATGAGCGGCTGCGCACCAGCAACGCACGGATCTACGCCGGCGGGGACGTCACGATGCTGCTGCCCTTCACCCACACGGCAGCGGCGCACGGCGCCACGGTCGTGCAGAACGCGCTGTTCGGGTTGCGGCGCTCCGTGGACCATGAGCGGATCCCTTGGGTGACCTTCACCTCGCCGGAGGTCGCCCGGGTCGGCCTGAGCGTCACCGAGGCACGCGAGCGCTTCGGGGACCGGGCTCGCGTGCGGACGGCGAAGCACGCGCACCTCGACCGTGCGGTGGCCAGTGCCGAGCCCGATGGCTTCGCCACCCTGATCGGCGATCCGAAGGGCCGGATCGTCGGCGCGACCGTGGTCGGGCCACGCGCAGGCGAGACCATCGGCGAGGTCGTGGCCTGGATGGCGGGTGGCGCGAAGCTGTCGACCATCGTGCGCTCGACCCACGCCTATCCGACCTGGAACGAGGACCTCTCGGCCGCGTCGCTCGAGGAGCTCCAGGCCGGACTAGCTCGCTACCGGTGGGGGATCCGTGCACTGCTCTGGGTCCGGCGGATGCTCCCCTCACGGCGGTGATGCCGGGGCGGGGCTACGTCAGTATCCGGACGGCGAGGCGGACCCGCTGACCGATCGTGACCAGCACCGCGGCGGCGAACCCCCACGCCAGTGCCGGCATCCAGCCCGGGACCAGGACCATGAGGCTGTGGATCACGATGGTCTCGGTGCCCTCGGCCAACCCGCGGGGGAAGTGGAAGGTGCGCTCGTCGGGTCGCTCGATCCGGCGTGCGGTCGCCGCCGCGGACAGTGCGAGCAGCGAGCCGCCGTTGACGTAGTAGGTGAGCAGCAGCACGAGGCACGCGATGCGTGCGTCGGGGTTGCCGATCGCGCAGCCTGCGACGAAGCTGCCGTAGGCGGCGAGGTCGGCGGAGATGTCGGCCCAGCCGCCCAGGGGTGTGCCGCCACCGGTCGCGCGTGCGAGCGGGCCGTCGATGCCATCAGGTATCCGCGAGAGCAGCCAGAGGCCGAGCGCCACCCACCACAGCGCGAGGGCGGCGGCCGTCGCGGCGGCGAGCGCGAGGACGAGCCCCAACACGGTCACCGGCAGGGGCCGTACCCCGTACCGGGCCAGTCGCCGAGCCGCCCGATCGAACAGCGGCGCGAGGGCGGCGCGTACCTCGGCGTCGATCACGGTCGGCCCTCGGGCTCGTGATCGCGGTGGACGCCGGGGTCGGGATCGCCGTCGACCGCGGCGAGCTCCTCGGGTCCCCACGTCTCGTCGGGTGCATCGCGGGGCACGCTCCACAGGGCTTCCTCGGGCAGCCCGAGCGTGAGGACCGTGCCGGGGCCGACGTCGGCCAGGGCATCGTCCGAGACGTCGATGGTCAGACGGGCCCCTGCCACCTCGACCGTTGCGCGGGTGCGGTTGCCCAGGAAGGCCGAGGAGATCACCCGCCCTCGCACCTGCTGCCGGTCGTCTCCACGGGCACCAGCGACGGTGAGTCGTTCCGGGCGAACCGTCACCCACACGTCGGCCCCGCTTGGCGCACCGTCCGGAACACGGAGGGGCCCGAGCGCGGTCTCGACCAGCTCGCCCTGTCGCCGTCCCGCTACCAGGTTCGTGGCGCCGAAGAACCGGGCGGTCCGCTCGGTCGCCGGATGCTCGAAGAACGTGCGGGGGGCGCCGTGCTGGTGGAGCCGGCCGTCGAAGAGCAAGGCGATGTCCTCGGCGAGGACCACCGCCTCCTCCTGATCGTGGGTGACCACCACCGTCGTCAACTCTCGCTCCCGTTGGATGTCGAGGATCAACTCGCGCATGCCCTCGCGCAGGTGGGCATCCAGGTTGGCCAACGGTTCATCGAGCAACAACACCTTCGGCCTCAGGACCAGCGCCCGGGCCAGCGCGACCCGCTGCCGCTGCCCTCCGGAGAGTTCGGCCGGTCGGCGCTCCGCGAGACCATCGAGCCCGACGCGCTCCAACACCGCCTGTGCTTCGCGGCGTCGCTCGCGGCGGGGAACCCCGCGCATCCGCAACCCGAAGGCAACGTTGTCGCCGGCCGTCAGGTAGGGGAACAGGCGGTGGTCCTGGAAGACCATCACCGCACCCCGCCGTTCCGCCGCAACGTCGGTGACATCCTCGCTGTCGAACCGCACCCGTCCCTGCGTGGGGTCCAGCAGCCCGGCGATGAGCTTGAGCGCCGTCGTCTTGCCACAGCCGGAAGGGCCGAGGAGCGCGGTGATCGTGCCGCCCCCGATGTCGAGGGTGAGGTCATCCAAAGCCACGGTCGAGCCGTAGCGCCGGGTGAGCCCATCGAGGTGGAGATCGATCATCGGGCGCCTCCGAGGGTCGCGAGTTGGCCTCCGCCGAGGATGCGGGCGGTGACCACCAGCAGGACGACAGCGGGGAGACTGTGGAAGAGCGCGGTCGCGGCGGTGACCGAAGCGTCCCCGCCGGAGGCGGTCGCGAACAGCAGGATCGGGAGGGTGACCACCCGACCACCGCCGATCACGAGCGTGAGCACGTACTGCCCCCAGGAGATCAGGAACCCGAACAGGGCGGCGACGGCCAGGCCCGGCGCCACGAGCCGAAGGGTGACGTGCCACTGCGCCTGCCACCAACTCGCCCCCAGCGACCGTGCTTGCGACTCGAGCTCCAGTTCGGCGTTCGCGAACACCCCGGCGCTGAGCAGGGCGACGTACGGCGTCGCCGGGATCAGGTGAGCCAGCACGACCCCGGTCATCCCACCCGCGAGCCCGAGCCGCAGGAACGCCACGTGGATGCCGATGGCGACCGCGATCGCCGGAACCAACACGGGGGTGAGCAGCAGCAGCTCGACGACACGCTTGCCGCGGAACCGCCGGGTCCCCAGGATCCGCCCGGCTGGCACCGCCACGACCAACGAGGTGGCCATCACCGCAACGGCGATGACCACGGTGTCACGCAGAGCGGCCCAGGTCGGCCCTGCGGGGTCGAGCACGATGGACCACCCGCGGGTGCTCCAGGTCTCCGGAAGGACCTGGGGGTAGAAGTAGCCGTCGGCGAGACTGGCCAGGATCAGCGGGAGGAACGGCAGCAGCAACAGGGCGATCATCGCGCTGACGACCACGGTTCGTGGCCATCGGTCGCGCCTACCCTCGAGCTCCGCGACCTCGACCGGCGCATCGGTGGTCGTGGCGTCGATCGCGGTCATGTCGCCGTCCGCCTGATCGCTCGCCGAGCAGCTGCCGAGCCGGCCAGCACCACGGCGATGACCAGCACGGTGATGACCACGCTGATCGCCATGGCCTCGGGCCGGGCTGTGAGATCGATGTCGGTGTACCGCTGGTGGGCGAGGACGGGCAACACCGCGGGGAAGCTCCGTCCGAGCAGCAGGGGTACCTCGAAGGTGCCGAACGTGAAGGCGAACACGATCACCGATGCCGACAGCACGCCAGGCAACAGCAGCGGCAGGAGGACGTGCCGGAGCCGCTGCCACGGCGACGCACCGAGCGTCTGGGCGGCTTCCTCGAGATCGGTGCCGCTCGCGTGCAGGATCGCCAGTGCGACGATGCCGACGAACGGCACCTCCTTCCAGACGTACTGCGCGATGACGCCGATCGCGAAGGGGTCGAACACCATCGCCGGGAAACTGCCCGGTCCGTCGATGATCCCGGTCTGGGTCGCGACCCGCGACAACAGGCCGCTCTGACCCAGCAGGGCCAGGATCGCGACCGCGCCGATCACGTGCGGGATCGGCAGGTTGAGCTGGAACAGGGTCGTGGCGAGACGGCGAC
>SKNK01000452.1 GCA_007120565.1 Nitriliruptoraceae bacterium
CCCGCCAGCCCCTCACGGCCGCGATGGATCCGGCCGTCGATGACGACCCCGGCGGCGACCCCGGTCCCGATGCCGAGGTAGATCAGCACGGAGGTGTCCGGGGCCAGGGTTCGCCACGCTCCGAGCGCCGCAGCCCTCGTGTCGTTCTCGACGATGACCGTCGCGTCGAAGGTCTCGGCGAGGTGCTGTCCGAGCGGGACCGGCGAGCCATCGATACCGAGGTTGACCGCGAACGAGACCGTTCCCGTCAGCGGGTCGACCTGGCCCGGTACCCCCACCCCGATACGGGTGATGCCGTCGTCCGGGAGTACCGATCGGACGGCGTCACGCACTCCGCCGACGAACGAACTGCCGTGGCGCGTCGCGAGTAGGGCGTGCGCCTGCACCCCTCCGTCCGCGCCGATTCGGACCACTTCGGTGGTCGTCCCGCCGATGTCGACGCCGATGACGGACAACTCCACGGTGCCAGGGATCATGACCGCACCATGCCGAGGGCGCTGGCGAGGACCAGCGCGTGCGCCCCGTCGAGGACGACCCGATCGGCGTCGGTGGCTGCTCGGACCCGGACATCCTGCGTCAAGGTCGGCAGCAGCCGGTCGGTCACGACCCGCTGGACGCGTTCGGCCAACACCTCACCGACCCCGGCGATCTCGACCGACAACACGACGTCGGCCACATCCACGATGGCGATGAGGTGGGCGAGCACCGACCCGAGGTGCAGCGCTGCGAGGTCCAGCGCGGCATCGGCGGCGTCACCGTCCCGTTCGATCAGGGTGGCGTGGTCGGCGGGCGGCTCGGTGAACTCGAAGCCTGCTGCAGCCAGCACCGGCCTCAGGCTGGCCACCGTCTCGAGGCAACCGGCGTTCCCGCACGAGCACGGGTCGCCATCCGGCACGACGACGAGGTGGCCGATCTCGCCGGCGGCAGCGCGTGAGCCACGGTAGGGGCGCCCGCCGAGCACCAGTCCGGCACCGATCCCGGCACCGATCCGCACGACGGCCAGCCCATCCCGACCCTCCGGAAGGTGGGCGAACTCCGCGAGCGCCGCAGCATCCGCATCGTTGGCGACCCACACCGGCAGCCCGGTGCGCTCGGTCAGCTCCGCTCCCAGCGCCCGGTCGTGCCAGCCGAGGTTGGCGGCTTCCAGGATGGTGCCGTCCGCGTGGACCAGTCCCGGGGTACCGACGCCGACACCGACGATCGGGGCGGTGGCACGGGCCGCGAGGACCGAGATCAGGTCGACGATCTCGTCGACGAGGGCATCGCCGGTCGCGGCTCCAGGCCGGCTCTCGACCACACCTGGCCCGCCGACCAGGTCGCTGAGCCCGCCGACAACGACATCCGAGCTCACATCGATGGCGATGACCTGACGAGCAGCGCCGTCGATGGCCAGGAGCGTCGGCCGCTTCCCCCCGGCCGAGGGACCCGGCCCGGTCTCGACGATCAACCCCTCCTGGGCCAACTCCTCGACCAGCGACGAGATCGTGGGTCGGGTCAGGCCGGTGAGTCGGGCGAGGTCGGCGCGGGTGATGGCGGCCCCGGAGGCAACCGCGTGCAGGACCGAGCGGCGGTTGAGTTCGCGGGCGTCCTGCCCCGACGCACCCCCCACCGACCGCAGCGGCCCCACCAGCAGCTCTGCCACCTCGAACCTCCCGATCCGGTGTGCTTCCGCTCGGCTTCCTGGCCGAACTTAGTTAGGAAACTAAACTAACACTTGAGGAGCGTCAAGGGTCGGATGGGTTCGCCCTGCGGTGTGCACCCCGTGCCGGTGTCACCGCACGCTCAGCGGGCGACGATCTCCCACTGTCCGACGACCTCGCCGTCCAACAGTGCGACGAGTCGCGACGCGAGGTTGACCGCCGGACACACGTGGTTGGGCACGATCTCCACCCGGTCCCCCACCTTCAGGGTGCTGCCGCCCACCGCTCCACCAGCAGACGAGTCACCACCCGACACCCCGTCGCCGGGAAGCTCCAGCACGCCGTGCTCCTCCCAGATGCGAGTGAAGCGGACCTCGGGATGCGACGGCAGCAAGCCGAAGGTGCCGTCCAGCCCGGCGTCTGCGGCGAGCGCTTTGGTCCCCGCGTCGACGACGGCCCGGTCGGCGCTGGGGCGGGCCACGACCGTCGCCACGATACGCAGCGCACACGCCGCCAGATCCAGCACGCCGATCCGTGCGTAGTTCGCGTCGCCGAAGGCGTAGATGCCGGGACGCACCTCGGTCACCCCGGACACCTCGGCTGCGAACCGCGCCGTCGGGGTCCCCCCGACGCTGACCGTCTCCGCCGCGACGCCCCCGTCGCGAAGCCTCTCGGCGACCTCGACGGCGGTGGCTGCCTCCTGATGCGCCCACGCACGCCGCGCGTCGCCGTCCGCGTCCATCGACGGGTACCCGGCGTAGGTGAACACCCCCGTGACGTTCAACCCCGGCAACCTCGAGGCAGCGATCCCGAGCCCAACCGCGTCCTCCGGAGGCAGGCCCGTACGACGCAGACCGCTGTCCACGTCGACGAGCACGTCCAGCTTCGTGCCAGCGTCATGCGCCGCCTTCGAGAGCGCGGTTGCCGCGCCGAGGTCGTCGATGCAGCTCGAGACCCGGACCGTGCGCGCCAACTCGAGCAGCTGGGCGGTTCGCACCTCACCGACGATCGGGTAGGCGACGAAGACGTCCCCGACCCCCGATGGCAGGAGGGCGAGCCCCTCGCTGGGTCTCGCGACGGTCAGACCCGACGATCCGGCGGCGAGCTGCATCCGGGCGACCTCGACGGTCTTGTGCGTCTTGGCGTGTGGCCGCAGCGCCACACCGGTGGCAGCGATCGCGGTCGCCCAGTCGGTCAGGTTGGCCTCGAGGACGGCGGTGTGGACCACCGGGAAAGGTGTGGCGAGATCACCCAACCCCGTCATCACTTCGCCTCCGTGTTCGTGGGTCCCTCGCCGGTCACTCGCACCGATCTACCCGCGACGGCGTTCGCCGGCACGACGCGACGGCAGCTCACGTCGGGCGGAGACCTCCGTGCGGTCGTCAGCCCGAGCGAGTGGCCCGAAGACCGTCGGGAACGGCGGCGATCCAGGAGACTCCAGCGCGAACCCTTGGGCCGCGTGAGCCCCGAGTTCGCGCCAGGTCGTCAGGTCGGATCCGGACTCGATGCCTTCCACGATGATCAAGGTGTCGGTCCGCACAGCGAACTGCAGGAGCGCGTCCGCGAGGGGCCTGCGGACCGGATCGTCCCCGAGGTTCTGCGTCAGACTGGCATCGAGCTTGATCAGGTCGGGGTCGAGCCGAACGATGTGTCGCAGGCTCGCGAACCCCGCGCCCGCGTCGTCGATGGCCAGCCGGACACCCTTCTCACGGAACCTGGACACCACCGCGAGAAGTTGCCGGTAGTCCTCGACCATCGCATGCTCGGTGATCTCGATGATCAGCGGACGACCGTGGCGGTCGACGTAGTCGTCGACGATCCGTTCGAGTCGGTGATCGACCACCAGTTCCGGCGAGGCGTTGAAGGACAGGGGGGTCTCGTCGGGGAGCGCTTCGCTCGCCGCGAGCGCCGCGGTGAGGGTGGCGAGTTCCAGGTCGAGCCCCACCCCGGCTCGAGCCGCCTGTTCGAACCACACCTCGGACGGGTGGCTCGGCTCGCTGTCGAACCGTGTCAGCGCCTCGAGGGCGACGATCCGCCCGTCGGTGAGGCGATAGATGGGTTGATACACCGTCCGGAACGTCGGTTGACGCAACATCGCGGTGAGGCGCTCCTGCCACTCTGCGCCCACGGGCTCCGGGCGATCCGGTGCGGCCCGCTCGATCTCGTCCTGCAGTTTGGCACTGAGTTCTGACCCGAAGCTGCGCCGCAGGGCCTTGGTCGTTGCCCCGGACAGCGCACCGATGCCGAGGAAGAACGGTCCACGGGCCAGCCAGTTCAAGAGTTCCTGCGCCTCGCCCGTCGAGGAATCGAAGGGCATCACCGGACCGGACAGCAGCGTCGCCCCCAGCCCAGCCAACAGCCCGCCCGGGATGCCGAACGGCAGGGCAGCGAGCACGATCGGCACGTAGAACAGGTGAGGGAACGCCGTCTGCGATCCACCCGCGGCCCGGACGAGCGCCCAACACGAGAGGAGCAGCGCGGCGATCAGAGCCACGGACAGCCATGCCGGCAGTTCCTGGAGTTGCCGGCTCCATCGACGCTGACGCCCCGTCTCCTGCTGTTCAGGCATCAGCGCCCTACTCCGATGCACCGGACAGCCGTCCGGCGAGGTACTCGGCGAGGTGCAGGACCCGGACCTCGCGACCCGAGGCATGCATGCCACCGCGCAGATGCATGATGCAGCCGGGGTTGTCGGTGATGACGATCGAGGTCTCGGTGCGGTCGACGCAGCCGAGCTTGCGGTCCAGGATCCCGGCCGCGAGTTCGGGGTTCTTGACCGAGGTCGACCCACCGAAGCCGCAGCACGTCTCGCACTCGGGGAGCGGGACCACCGGGACCGCGGCGACGTCGCGGAGGAACCGTTCGATCGCGTCGCCTCGGTCCAGGGTGTTGCTGGCCTGGCAGAACCGGTGGACGGTCACCGGGGTGCGGTCCCCGTTGTCGAGGCTGCCCGCAGGTAGGCGGCCCGGCCCCGAGGTGAGGTAGCTGATCAGGTCGTAGGTGCGACCAGCCAACTGCTGGGCGCGCTCGGCCTCGTCGAGGTCCTCCCGCAGCAGGTGGGGGGCATCGTGCCCCAGCATCGCCAGGCAGGAACTCGCCGGGGTGACCACGTCGTCGACACCGTCGAGGGTGTCCATCGTCTGGCGAAGCATGTCCCGCGCGGCTTCCTGCTCACCAGAGTCGTAGGCGGGAAGCCCACAGCAGTGCTGTTGCCGCGGGACACGCACATCCGCACCTGCGGCACGCAGCAGCTTGGCCGTGGCGATCGGGATCTCGGGCACCAGACGATCGGACAGGCACTGCAGGAACAGCTGTACCCGACGGCCCGCGAGCGGTTGGGTGGCCAACCGCGGCGGCTCGTCCAACTTCCCCGGTCGCAGGCGGGCACGGGCCGGCCGTGCCGGGATCGCCGGCGGCGTACGCCACGACACCCGGGAGGCGATAGCCCCGCGACCTGCGAGGGCGGAGGGGATCCGGGTCACCTCGCCGTCGCGCCACGGGGTGGTCACCGCACCGGCGACACGCAGCCCAGACGCCACCAGCCAGCGGTGACCGAAGGCGCGGATCGCGACCCCGGTGACCCGACCGGCCGGCGTCGCCACGCCCTCCTGAACGACCTTGCTGCGAACCTCAAGGATCTGCATCGGCAGCGGGATCTCCACCGGGCACACCGTCGCACAGGCGCCACAGGACACGCACAGCGACTGCGGACCCGATGCCGCCTCGATGCCGTGGTGCCAGGCGGTGTTCACCAACCCGATCGCGCCGGTGTAGACGTGCCCGAAGGCATGCCCACCGACCACGCCGTAGGGCGGGCAGACGTTCGCGCACGCACCGCACCGGATACAGCGCAGTGCCGCAGCCGCATCCGGGTCCTCGGCCATCGCGCGGCGGCCGTTGTCGAGCAGCAGGATGTGCTGCCGCTGACCCGGTCGCGGACCCGTCACGAAGTTGGTGTAGACCGTGATCGGCTGACCCGTCGCCGACCGCGCAAGCAACCGCACCTGCTTCATCGCATCGGCGTAGGTCGG
>SKNK01000053.1 GCA_007120565.1 Nitriliruptoraceae bacterium
CTTCATCGCGATCGCCCAGATCCTGCGGGCGACCCGGCCGATCACGGTGTACTCGGCGTCCATGCCGTTGGAGAAGAAGAAGGACAGGTTGGGCGCGAAGTCGTCGATGCTCATGCCGCGGGCGAGGTAGGACTCGACGTAGGTGAACCCGTTGGCCAACGTGAACGCGAGCTGGCTGATGGGGTTCGCCCCCGCTTCGGCGATGTGGTAGCCCGAGATCGATACCGAGTAGAAGTTGCGCACGTCGTGCTCGATGAACCACTCCTGGACATCGGCCATGCAGCGCAGCGCGAACTCGGTCGAGAAGATGCAGGTGTTCTGCCCCTGATCCTCCTTCAGGATGTCGGCCTGGACCGTCCCGCGGACCGTCGACAGGGTGCGGGCGCGGACCTCATCGGCCTCATCCTCCGACGGCTCGCGACCCTCCCGCCCCCGGAAGAGGTCCATCTGCTGGTCGATCGCGGTGTTGAGGAACATCGCCAGGATCGCCGGCGCCGGACCGTTGATCGTCATCGACACCGAGGTGGTCGGGTCGCACAGATCGAAGCCGTCGTACAGCGCCTTCATGTCGTCGAGGGTCGCGATGGACACCCCCGACGTCCCGACCTTGCCGTAGATATCGGGCTGTTCCGCGGGGTCGCGGCCGTAGAGGGTCACCGAGTCGAAGGCCGTCGACAGCCGGGTCGCCGGGTTGCCCTTGGCGAGGTAGTGGAAGCGGCGGTTGGTCCGGAACGGGTCACCCTCCCCCGCGAACATCCGCGCCGGGGCTTCCCCCTCACGCTTGAAGGGGAACACCCCGCCGGTGTACGGGAAGCGGCCCGGCAGGTTCTCGCGACGCAGGAACCGGACCAGCTCGCCATGGTCCTCGGTCTTGGGCAGTGAGACCCGGCGCACCTGGTTGCCCGAGAGCGTCTCGCGGGTCAGGGGGACGTGGATCTGCTTGCCGCGGACCTCGTAGGTGTAGTCCTCGCCGGAGTAGGCCTCGACGATGGACGGCCACTCGTCGAGCAGCGCGACGACGTCGGCGTCCATCTCCGACTCGATCTGCTCTAGGGCCCGATCGAGCGAGGCGATCGCCTCCTTGCCCCCGGTCTCCTGCTCCTCGAGCAGCTGCTTCGAGGTGGTCAGGTGCTGGCGTTGGCGCGCGAGGTCCGCCTGCTCGTCGGTGCGCTGGTGGTACTCGCGGACGGTCTCGGCGATGTCGGCGAGGTAGCGCTCACGCCCGGTCGGGATGACGTTGTCGATCTTGGTGGAGACCTTCGTGTCGACCGCCGGCAGCACCCCACCGCCAGGCTCCAGGCCGTGCTTGCCGAGACGCTCGCACAGCGCCTGGTACAGGGCCGTGACGCCGTCGTCATCGAACCTCGCCGCGGAGGTGCCGTAGACGGGCATCTCCTCCCAGTCGACCCCGAAGGCCTCACGGTTGCGCACCATCTGACGGGCGACGTCCCGGCGGGCATCCTCGGCGCCTCGCCGTTCGAACTTGTTGATGGCGACGAGGTCAGCGAAGTCCAGCATCCCGATCTTCTCGAGCTGCGACGCCGCGCCGAACTCCGGCGTCATCACGTACAACGAGGTGTCCACGTACGGGACGATCGCGTCGCTGCCCTGACCGATGCCCGGCGTCTCCACGATGACCAGGTCGTACCCGGCGGCCTTGCACGCGTTGATCGCGTCGGCCAGACACCCCGGCACCTCGGAGTCGGCCTCGCGGGTAGCCATCGAGCGGAAGAACACCTGACCTGGCGAGATGGAGTTCATGCGGATGCGGTCCCCGAGTAGCGCACCGCCGCCCTTGCGCCGCGACGGGTCGATCGCCAGGACGGCGATGCGCAGCTTGTCCTCGCGGTCGACGCGGAAGCGTCGGACCAGCTCGTCGGTGAGCGAGGACTTACCGGAGCCACCGGTGCCGGTGATGCCGACCACCGGGACCTCACGGGAGGAAGCCGCCTGCTCGATCGTTGCCTTGGCGTCATCGGTCGCCTCGCCGAGCTCGAACAGGGTCACGGCACGGGCCAACGCGCCCTCCTCGCCCGCCCGCAGTCCGTCGAGGTCGACGTCAGAAGACGGTGGAGGCACGTCACATGCCTGGATCATCGTGTTGATCATGCCGGGCAGACCCATCTTGGCCCCGTCTGCCGGGGAGAAGATGTGCGCCACCCCGCGCTCGTGCAGCAGGTCGATCTCCTCCTGCACGATGACCCCGCCGCCACCGCCGTAGACCTTGATGTGACCGGCACCGACCTGCTTCAGCCGTTCGACGAGGTAGGTGAAGTACTCGACGTGCCCGCCCTGGTAGGAACTGACCGCCACCCCCTGAGCGTCCTCCTGGAGCGCGGCCGTGACCACGTCCTCCACGCTGCGGTCGTGGCCGAGGTGGACCACCTCGGCACCTTGGGACTGCAGGATGCGCCGCATGATGTTGATCGCGGCGTCGTGCCCGTCGAACAGGCTCCCTGCGGTGACGAAGCGGACGGGATGCTCGGGGACGTGCAGATCGTCGGAGCTCACGGCGAGACCTCAACAGGTGGAAGACCCGCTGGCGCTGCGAAGCCGCCCAGCGAGATAGTTGGACATCCGAAAGTGTGACATCCGAGCGCCCGCGCGTCCATGTCCACCCGGCAGCAGCGCCCGCGATACCACCCGGCGACGGTCCTGGCCCTTCGTCACCTTCCCTACTGTCGCGAGGCCGCGAGGGCAGGTAGGCTGTCTTCAGCCGTCGATCGCCGCCATGCGGCCGCGCCGGGCCAGGCTCTCCACGGAAGCTGCCGAGAGCAGGGCTTCGGTCAAGCCGGTCGTCGACGGTGCTGATGCGACAGGTTGGGCAACCCGCTCGTCACCTCTAGCGGGAGGCGCACCCCAGAGGGCGTGCCACCGTCCCTGCCTTCGCCAAGGAGCGGGACGCGTAGGGGAACGCGACGACGTGCCGTGACCGTCGCCCGTAGCGACGATGCCGCACCCACGACCGTTCGCTCGGCGGCGAGCAACAACGAGAGGCAACGCAGCCCACACGCTGTGACGCCCGTACGAAAGAGACCACCATCACGACCGAGATGCGGAGCCCCAAGCTCACGCTGGATGACATCCAAGAGCTCGCTCAGAGCCACCTGGACGGGTTCGCGACCGACGACGACGTCGCGCGGCTCGAGGCGGACCAGGAGCGGTGGATCATCGCCTTGAAGGCCCTGCGCCGGGACGTCCAGGCCCGGATCGAGCGCCTCGCGGTCGAGGTCACCGGCCCGGAGCGCAACCTCGTCCTCTCGGACTTCGAGTCCGAACGGGACCGGATCGACGAGGTCCTGTACGACCTCACCGGGCAGCGTCCCGTCGTCCCGCCGATCCCCCAACCTCCGGGGACATCGAGCCGGCCATCCAAGGCCCCTCCGAAACCCAAGCCACGACCTGCCGAGCAGCGTTCGGACGCCGGACGCCAGGACGGTGCAGATGAGCCGGAGGGGATCAAGATCCCCCACCCGCAACTGCAGCTGTCCTGGAAGGACGGCGACATCGTGGCGTGGGCCGCCGGAGGCGAACACCCGCCGGAGCCCGCGGAAGCCGTGCGAACCCGCCTGGACGCGGCAGGAGCACCGTCCGCGAGCTGGGAGCCGACCGACGCCGTCTCCATCCCCGGTGGGCGAACGGCCGAAGCCTTGGTCACCCCGGTGCATCAGAGCCTCGGCTGGCTGGTCTCCGTGAGCGCATCGGCCGATGATGACCAGCTGGGGACCAGTGTCACCTGGATGGGTCTTGCGGCGGCTCTCGCCGTTCGCCTCGTCGCTCAAGGGCGCATGGTTCCACAGCTGCAGAAGACCGGCGACGCCCCCGGTAACCGCTCCTTCTTCGCGGTGCGCTGGGAACCGACCTTGATCGACCACGATGAGCTGACCGGCCTCGCACGGGCGATGCCCGGCACGATCGCTGCCGTCGAACGCCAACGCGATCCCCGCAAGGTCACGCGCACGATCGTCTCGGCGTTCGTCGACGCGATCTGTCGTGAGGCAGCATCACGGGTCGAGGTCCCCGCGCCGCCACCTCACCCCCAACGCGCCTCGGAGATCGCCGAGACGGCGCTGGCACGACTCAACGGCTCGACCTTCGAGGCTCCGCACCAGCAGGGAACCGAGGTCCGCAAGGGTTTGAAGAGCTGGGCCGACAGCGTAACCGGAACCGCTCGGTTCGCACTGATCGCCCAGCTCGATCCCCCGGACGAGGGAGATGCCTGGTTGCTGCGCACACTCACCTCAGACGGACGCCGCAAGGACGAGAACGTCGAGGCCGCGATGTCCCGCGCGAACCACGAGCGCAAGGAGCGGCTCAAGCGTGAGCTGGAGCGGCTCGAGGGCCTCTACGAACCCCTCGCACGGGGCAAGGACACCCGTCGCGGCCAGGTGATCCTCAGCCAGGACGAGGCCTGGGATCTGATGACCAACATGGGGCCGGTCCTGGAAGCGGCCGGTTTCGAGGTCCGCGTACCACCGCTCACCCCGAAGAAGGCCACCCCGTCGCTGCGTATCACCTCGCTCGGGAGCCAGGAATCCGCCGTCGGTGCGCAGCAGCTCTCGGACGTGCGTTGGTCCGCCGTGTTCGACGACGTTGAGCTGACGGCCCAGGACATCGAGCGGCTCTCCAAGGAGTCGCGTCCTCTGGTCAAGTCACAGGGACGATGGGTCGAGGTCTCGCACGCGGACCTCGAGGCGGCGGCCGCCGCCCTCGCGGAGCGAGCCGACCAGAAGCGTCTCAGCGGCGCGGACATGCTGCGCTACGCCCTCGGTCTCGACGGAACCGCGCTCGGGCATCCCATCTCGGTCGCTGGGGACGGCTGGGCCGCGGAGCTGTTGCGCTCGGCCGGGGAGATCCCCGAGGACCCGCCGACGCGCCCCGACGGCTTCGAGGGCGAACTGCGCAGCTACCAGGCTGACGCTCTGGCGTGGCTCGAGTTCCTCGACTCCGCCGGCCTCGGCGGCTGCCTCGCCCTGGACATGGGGCTCGGCAAGACGCCAACGATGCTGGCCCACCTGCTCGGCGTCGCCGAGCATGGCCCCGCGTTGGTGATCGCTCCGCCCGCCGTCGTCGGCAACTGGGCATCGGAGTCCAAGAGCTTCGTGCCGGCGCTGCGCGTCGCGGTCCACCATGGCCAGTCCCGAGCCGAGGGTGGTCAGATCGCCGAGGAGGTCGAGAACGCCGACGTGCTTCTCACCACCTACGGCACCGCGGTTCGCGACATCGATGCGCTGTCGCAGATCAACTGGGGCAAGCTCGTGCTCGACGAGGCCCAGGTGATCAAGAACCCAGCCAGCGAGACCGCTCAGCAGCTCCGACGGCTCGAGGCGCGCACCCGTGTCGTGCTGACCGGGACGCCGATCGAGAACGGACTCGGCGACCTCTGGGCACTCATGGACTTCGTCAACCCTGGACTGCTCGGTGATCGCGCCACCTTCGTGGCACAGATGCAGAAAGCCGCCGAGGGTGGTAGCGGCGCTGAATCCGCCCTCAAGACCCTCAACGGCGTGTTGGTCTTCCGACGCACCAAGGCCGAGCCGATCATCGCCGAGGAACTGCCGGACCGGATCGACGCCCTC
>SKNK01000284.1 GCA_007120565.1 Nitriliruptoraceae bacterium
GGCCGGTCGCTGCGGACCCCCTCGGTCGTTCCACACCCGAGGCGAAGTTGACCGGGACCCAGTTGGGGAACTTCGGTGCCTTCCAGAAACGCTCCTGGCGGGCGAACGACTTCCTGTGGGGCAGGCTCGACGCCTCCCAGAGGATCATCACCTGGCTGTCGAACCCTGAGCCCGATGGCGTCACTCCGGACGAGGCGGACGCGCCTGAAGGCGGGTCCGACGTGACCGAGCAGCTCCGCCATCGTCAGGAGCGGATCCTCGCGGAGGAGCTCGGCCAGGTCGCGGACGCGGTCCGCGCATCCCGTGACGCTGGTGCGACCCACGGAGAGCTGGCGGCGGCGTTCCTCGATGCGGTCGGTGCGGAGCCGGATCCCGCGCGGGCCGTTGAGTTGCTTGGACACTGCCGCATAGGTGAGGAGCGACTGGAGGATGAGCTCGGCAGCAACGCGTTCGTCCGTAGCGCCGTGTCGGCTTCAGCCGTGGCCACCCAGGTGTTCTCCGGGTCCCGAAGTGGGACGCCATGGATCCGCGGCCCGGCGAGGCGGATCCGGTGGATCGCGCTTCGCTTCCACGCGGTCGTTCGGCGGACCCACCGCGGTGCCGGCCGCGGCCTGCTGCGCCGGGTGGGGTCGGTGGTGATCCGGCCTGCGCGGTGGCTGGTGCGTAGCGCTCGTCGGTGATGCGGGATCGCGGAGGTCCTGGATAAGCGGACCGACTCTGACCGCATAGCTGCGTAGGTTCCTCCTTGCACTCCAACGCGGTGTGATGGCAGCCCGGACGACCCTGTCGCCGACCTCGGCCGGGGCCCAGAGGATGACGTGTCATCTGGAGCGATCAGTTCGACGGGGGAGTCGAGTCAACTCGACGAACAACGAGGAGAAGAGCGATGTCAGCAGTCATCCGGGCCAGCGGCCTGGTGAAGCACTACGGGGAGGTTCGTGCCCTCGATGGGCTCGACCTGTCGGTGGAACGAGGGCAGGTGCTCGGCCTGCTCGGCCCGAACGGTGCGGGCAAGACGACCTCGGTGAGGATCCTCGCGACCTTGCTGGATGCGGACGCTGGGGACGCCGAGGTAGCGGGATACGACGTGCGCACCCAGACCGACGAGGTGCGGCGGGTGATCGGACTGTCCGGGCAGTACGCGGCGGTGGACGAGCACCTCACGGGGTTCGAGAACCTCGACATGGTCGGTCGCCTGTACCGGCTCGGGCGTGCGCGGGCACGTGTCCGTGCGCGGGAACTGCTTGAGCGCTTCGACCTGGCCGCGGCTGGTGACCGGCCGGTGAAGACCTACTCCGGTGGGATGCGTCGCCGCCTGGACCTGGCCGGGTCACTCGTCGCAGATCCACAGGTGTTGTTCCTGGATGAGCCGACGACGGGGCTCGACCCTCGCAGCCGAACCGGCATGTGGGAGGTGATCCGAGAACTCGTCGATCGTGGCACGACCCTCCTGCTCACGACGCAGTACCTCGAGGAAGCCGACCGTCTGGCCGACGAGATCATCGTCATCGACCACGGACGCGAGATCGCGCGTGGCAGCGCGGATCAGCTCAAGGCTCAGGTCGGCGGCGAGCGCGTCGAACTGGTGGTCGCCCAACGGACCGACCTGTTGACCGCACGTTCGTTGCTCGCTGAGTTCGCGGTCGGTGAGATCACCGTCGATGAACACGGCAACGGGCTCGGAGCACCGGTAGCGGGGGGTGCCGGTGTGCTCATGCAGGTGCTCCGCCGGCTCGACGACGCGGATATCGAGGTGCTGGACATCGCGTTGCGTCGGCCCACGCTCGACGACGTGTTCCTGGCCCTGACCGGGCACGTCGCCGAGCCCGATGCTGCACCCCGGAAGGGAGAAGGTGACGAGGGCGACCGCCTCCGTCCCGATCTGGCGGCGGTTGCCGTCGCTCACGAGGAGGAGCTCGCATGACGACGCTGTCGATCGCCGTGGCTGACGGCGCGGTCGTCGCCAAGCGCAACCTCATCAAGATCAAGCGTGTCCCGGATGTGCTGGTCTGGGTGCTGATGTCCCCGATCATGTTCGTGCTGCTCTTCGCGTACGTCTTCGGCGGCGCGATCGATCCTGGCGGCGGGGTGAACTACCGCGAGTTCCTGATGGCCGGGATCTTCGCCCAGACCGCCATCTTCGGTGCGACCTTCACGGGTGCCGGGATGGCGGAGGACATGCAGAAGGGCATCATCGACCGGTTCCGGTCGCTCCCGATGTCGCGCTCTGCCGTACTGGTGGGGCGGACGGCGAGCGACATCGTCTACAACGTGCTGTCGCTGGCGATCATGTCGCTCACGGGGCTGCTCATCGGCTGGCGTATCCGCGGCTCTCTCGGTGATGCGTTGCTGGCCTTCCTGCTCCTGGTGCTGCTCGGATACGCGTTCTCGTGGGTGCTCGGGTACGTGGGGCTCCTCGTCCCGAGCCCCGAGGTGATCAACAACGCCTCCTTCATGGTCATCATGCCGTTGACGTTCGTGTCGAACGCGTTCGTGCCGCTGGAGTCCTTCCCCGCGGCGCTTCGCCCCTTCGTCGAGTGGAACCCGGTGTCCGCGGTTACCCAGGCGGCACGAGACCTGTTCGGCAACACCAGCCCGGCGATCCCCGTGCCCGATGTCTGGTCCATGCGCAACCCCATCCTCTACACCCTGATCTGGATCGTCGCCATCATCGCGGTCTTCCTGCCCCTTGCGGTTGCTCAGTACCAGCGCACCGCCAGCCGCTGACCGCCACGCCCGAGGCACCACGAAGCGGACAGCTACGGTCCTGTTCATCAGGGACGGGGACGCCGTCGATGGGGGAGGCAGGGACGGGGACATGGACACGGCGACGCGACTGTTGGAACTGTTGGGTCTCCTCCACGCCCGTGCCTTCTGGAGCTGTTACGAGCTGGCGGAACGCCTCGAGGTGAGCGAGCGGACGGTTCGGCGAGACATCGCCCGTCTCCGGACGCTCGGCCACCCGGTCGAGGCTGCTCGAGGGAGGCACGGCGGATACCAGCTCGCACCGGGCGACTCCCTCCCACCGCTGGTGTTGGACGACCGCGAGGCGCTCGCGGTCGTCATCGGCCTGCGCATGGCGGCATCGGGGAGCAGTTCGGGGCTGGAGGAACCGGCGGTGGCCGCCTTGGCCAAGCTGGAGCGCGTCCTTCCGGATCACCTCCGTGACCGGGTACGGGACCTGCACGCGGCCACGGTCCTGCTGACGGGCCCTGGCGTCACCACCGACCCCGAGCATCTGATCGTCCTCGCGCAGGCCAGCCGGCGCAACGAGCGCGTCCGATTCGCTTACACCTCGCGAACCGAAGCGCGTACCTACCGTCACGTCGAACCTCGCAGGCTCGTCTTCGCGTACGGCCGGTGGTACCTCGTCGCGTTCGACCTCGATCGTGACGACTGGCGCACCTTCCGCGTCGACCGAGCCTCGTCGCCACTGGCGACCGGCGTGCGGCAAACCCCGCGCGAGGAGCCCGACGCGGGCGAGTTCGTCCAGGAGGCCTTCCGGCGCATGGCGTCCGAGGTGCAGGCAACGATCCGCCTGGCCGTGAGCTACGACGAGGCAGCCGGGTTCGTCTCGTCCCACTGGGGGACGATCGAGCCCGATGGCGAGAGCTCGACGCTGCTGCGGGTCGGAGCCGACGACCCGCCAGGACTCGCACGATGGCTGTGCCTGCTGCCGTGCGACTTCGAGGTCGTGGAGCCGCTGGAGGTCCGAGAGGCGCTGCACGCGCGTGCGCGACGTCTCCTCGACGCGTGATCGATACGGCTGGCGTCGTGTCGGAGGAGCGGTGGCGTCACCGCTTCGGCGGACGCCCTCCACTTCGTGGTGCGGTAGCTCGCTGCCATGCGGGTCGGAGGGTGTCGTTGAAGCCGCTGGCCAGGGAGGGGGGCAGGATCGGGGGATCGCGGCGCACGACCGTGAGCCATGCGGCGTCGATGGACGGGACCGGGCGGAACGCCTTGCGCGGGACCTTCTCGCCCAACTCGAAGCGCCACCACGGTGCCCAGGATGCCGAGCGCAGCGTCGTCGGAGGTTCGGCCGCGTGCTTGCGTGCTACCTCCCACTGCAGGAGCAGATCCACCTGGGTCGGGCCCCGGAGCGGGTCGTCGAGCAGCCGTGCGAGCAAGGTCGTGGTCAAGGCGAACGGTGGGTTCGCGACGACGCGGTAGGGCTCACGGGGGAGAGGAGCGTCACGCAGGTCCGCGCGTCGCAGCTGCACGCGGTCGGCGAGCCGCTCTTGCTCTATCCGTCCCTGCAGGTCGGCGACGAACCGCTTGTCGCGTTCGATCGCGAGCACGCGGGCACCCGCTCGCGCGAGCGGCAGGGTGAGCGCTCCGCGGCCTGGTCCGACCTCGACGACCAGTTCATCCTGGGCGAGGTCAAGCCTCGCGAGGAGCCGATCGACGACCGAGGGGTCGGCCAGCAGGTTCTGTCCGTGAGTGCGCCGCCTGCGGTCGGCTGCACTGCGCTTGCGGGCGGCCACGGAACCGGGCCGTCATCATCGGTGCCATCGCATCGTCCTTGCGCGTCACAGTACGTCTCCAAGGACCGCAGGCGGGTCGCCGCCTGTTGCGGTCGCGGCGAGGCAGAGGATACTCCGGACGTCGCCCGGCAACCAGTGGGGTTGCCGGGTCGCGCCGGCGCGTCTGACCGACCCCGCTACCCCGGGACGATCGGGGTTGCGGGCTAGTGGGGTTGCCGGGTCGCGCCGGCGCGTCTGTCCGACCCCGTTGCGGGGTCGGGCGGTGGCCGTTGGCCGCCAGCGCCGCCGCTGGACATGGCGAGGGCCGGCACCCGTGGGGCCGGCCCTCTTGTGTGGTCGTGCACTCGTGTTAGGCGAGCAGCGCGGTGGAGTTCCGCAGCTTGAGCACGACCCAGCCCAGCCCGAACAGGGCCAGACCCACCACCATCGCGAAAGCAGAGAAGGCGTAGGAGATGATGCCAAGACCCAACACCGTGGTCAGCGCGGTCGCGGTGATCCACGACATCCGCTCAGCGTTCTGCACCATCACCGGCTCACCGTCCTCACCGAGCACGACCTCACCGGTCTCGGCATCGACCTGAGGGACCTGACCCGGCATCTCGGCGTAACGCAGACCCTCGGTCCGGTTGAGCTGGTGCTCGGTGATGATGTCGGACTGTGCCCACATGCTCAACGGACCACGGACCGGCACCTCAGCGAACACCGCATCCGACGGCGTGTTGATGTTCTCCACCGCAGCCTGCTGGTAGGTGTACCCGACCCCGAACATCCCGCCGAGCAGCGAGAACACCCCGACGACCATGGCGAAGTAGGCCACGACCGCGAACAGCTTCGACTTGGGAGCAACCAGTTCCGACGCAGGAGCCTCGACAGCCCCCTCAGTGACACGACCTTCGATCTGGGTAGACATGAACATTCTCCATCTGATGGTGGTGGTGGTGTGATGCCGACAGGAGCTCGCCTCGCGCGCTCCGTTGACGCCAGTCTCCCCGACAACCCCACCCACCACTCCAGACCCAAGACACCACATCCACGCCACACGACCCGACCCCAAAAGGACCAACGGCACC
>SKNK01000159.1 GCA_007120565.1 Nitriliruptoraceae bacterium
AAGTACGTGCTGGTGTCGGCGATCACCCCGACGCCGCTCGGCGAGGGCAAGACGACCACCACCGTCGGGCTGAGCCAAGCCTTCAAACACCTCGGCAAGACCGCGACGGCAGCGATCCGCCAGCCCTCGATGGGCCCAACCTTCGGCATCAAGGGCGGCGCGGCCGGTGGCGGCTACAGCCAGGCCGTGCCGATGGAGACCTTCAACCTGCACCTCACCGGCGACATGCACGCGGTGACCGCCGCGCACAACCTGCTGTCCGCGATGGTCGACAACCACCTGTTCCACGGGAAGTCGCCGTCGCTGGACCCGCAGCGCATCACGTGGCGGCGGGTGATGGACGTCAACGATCGGTCCCTGCGCAACATCGTCACGGGCCTGGGAAGCCGCCTGGACGGCACGCCGAGGCAGGCTGGGTTCGACATCACCGCAGCCTCCGAGGTGATGGCGGTCCTCGCCCTGTCGACCTCGCTCAAGGACCTGCGGGCACGGCTCGGTCGGATCGTGGTCGGCACGGACGCCGACGGCACACCCATCACCGCCGAGGACCTTGGTGCCGCCGGGGCGATGGCGGTGATGATGCGTGAGGCGCTCAAGCCCAACCTGATGCAGACCCTCGAGCAGACGCCGGTGCTGGTCCACGCGGGACCCTTCGGCAACATCGCCCACGGCAACAGTTCCATCGTCGCCGACCTCATCGGGATCCACGGCGGCGACTACCTGGTCACCGAGGCCGGCTTCGGTGCCGACATGGGTGCGGAGCGCTTCTTCAACATCAAGTGCCGGACCTCGGGGCTCACGCCGGATGCCGCCGTGCTGGTCGCGACGGTTCGGGCCTTGAAGGCGCACTCCGGCCGCCACAGGATCGTTGCGGGTAAGCCGCTGCCCGATGAGTTGCTGGCAGAGAACCCCGACGACGTCCAGGCCGGTGCGGACAACCTGCGCAAGCAGATCGAGAACATCCGAGTCCACGGTGTCTCGCCCGTGGTGGCCATCAACGCGTTCCCGACCGACCACGCCTCCGAGCACGACGTCATCCGCGAGGTTGCCGAGGAGATGGGTGCGCGGGTCGCGGTCACCTGGCACGTCGCCAAGGGTGGCGCCGGCGCGGTCGAACTCGCCGAGGCGGTCGCGGAAGCGGCCGAAGAGCCCTCCGACTTCGCGTTCCTGTACCCGTCCGAAGCGTCGCTGCGCGAGAAGATCGAGGCGGTCGCGACCAAGGTCTACGGCGCCGATGGTGTCGACTACTCCGCGCCGGCGGCCAAGTCCCTCGACGAGTACGAAGCCAACGGCTTCGGCGACCTGCCCGTGTGCATCGCCAAGACCCACCTGTCGATCTCGTCGGATCCCGCTCTCAAGGGAGCACCGACCGGGTGGCGGTTGCCGGTCCGGGAGGTTCGCGCCTCGGTGGGTGCTGGGTTCATCTACCCGATCTGCGGCGACATGCGCACGATGCCCGGCCTGTCGTCGGCCCCCGCGGCGGAGCGCATCGATCTCGATGAGAACGGAGAGATCGTTGGCCTGTCCTGATCGCCCCTGATCGCGCAGTCCTTGATCGATGCCGCCGTGCCGCTCGGTAGCGTGTCGCCCGCTGTGACCTTCCTCGACGACCTCGCTTCGCGCCAGGCCGCCCCCGGCGGCGGGGCCGCTGCCGCCATGTCCGCAGCCCAGGCAGCGGCGCTCGTTGCGATGGTCGCGCGATCCTCCAGCCGCCTGCCTGAGGCAGAGGCCATCGCCGACGAGGCAGATCGCTGGCGCGCCCGCGCCGTCGAACTGATCGACGAGGACGGACGCAACTACGCCGAGGTGGTGGTCGCCGCGCGGCAGCGTGAAGCCGATCCGGGCCGGTTCCAGGCGGCGGTGGCAGGAGCCAACCGGGCGCCGGGCGAGGTCGTCGGGCTGGCGGACCGGATCACCCAGGTCGGGGCCAGACTCGTGGAGACCGGCGCCCCCCGGTTGCGGGGTGATGCGATCACTGCGGTCATCCTCGGGGCGTCTGCCGCCAACGCGGCGACCGAGTTGATCGGGCTGAACACCGCGTACGGCCAGTTGGCTGACGACGAGGTCGGTCTGGCCAGGGAGCGGCGCGATGCCTGCCAGGCGCGCGCCGACCGGGTCAGGACCGTGCGATGACCACCGACAGCGCGACGTGGGCATGGCCACGGTCCAACGTGGACGCTCCCGCCGCAGGGCAGGCATCGCTCGTCGGACCAACGATCGTGCCCGGCCTGGGCAGCGTTCCCGATCCGGAGGTCGCGCCCGAACTGGAGGCTTTCGACCGTCTCGATGCCCTGATGCACCGTCGCCGCGGGTCCGCCCCGCGGGGCGCCAACCGGATGCGTGCCCTGTGCCACGAGTTGGGCGATCCTCAGCGCGAGCTTGCGACGATCCACGTCGTCGGTACGGATGGCAAGACCAGCATCGTGCGGATCGCCGCATCGCTCCTGACGGCGCTCGGCCTGGGCTGCGGCGAGACCACCTCACCGCACCTGCAGGACGTGACCGAGCGGGTCCGGATCGACGGGCACGAACTCACGCGAGAACAGCTGTTGGCAGGCTTCGACCGACTGGAGCCAGCGATCGAACGCGCCGAGCATGCCCTCGGTGAGCCGATCACCTTCTTCGAGGCGATCACCGCCCTCGCGTTGCGCCGGTTCGCCGACGACCCGGTCGATGCCGCCATCGTCGAAGCCGGCATCGGAGGGACGGGAGATGCGACCAACGTCCTCGACAGCCGCGTGGCCGTCCTCTCGCTGGTCGGACTCGATCACGCCGAACTTGGTGACACCCTGGCCGAGGTTGCGGCCGAGAAGGCCGGGATCGTGGTTCCTGGCGGCCAGTTGATCGCGGCTGCTCAGCGCCCTGAGGTCACGGCGACGATCGAGCGGGTCGTCGCCGAGCGGGGCGGCCACCTCCTGCTCGCGGGACGGGACCTCGGTGTTCTGACACGGCGGTCCATGCCCGGCGGACAGGAGGTCGGGCTGCGGGGGCTCGACGGGTCGTACCTGCGGGGTCGGTTGCCGCTCGCCGGGGCACATCAGGCCGCGAACGCCGCGGTCGCCCTCGCAGCCGTCCAGAGCTTCCTCGGTACGACCGATCTCGATCCCGACAGCCTGCGGGCTGGTCTGGCTTCGGTGCGCGTCCCCGGCCGCGTCGAGGTGGTCCGGTCCCCGTCGGCGCCCCCGATCGTCCTCGACGGAGCCCACGATCGTGAGGCCAGCCGCGCGCTGGTCGCGGCGGTCCGGGGGACCTTCGGTCCTTCTGGCGTGACCGTCGTGATGGGGATCAGCGGTGGGCGTGATCCGGCACCGCTGCTCGCCGAACTGGCGACGCTTGACCCTCACCTGATCGTCACCCGGGCGTCATCACCCACCTCGACGCCCGTCGATGAACTGCTCGATCGCGTGCGCGAAGCAGGGTTCGAGGCGACCCGGGCGGCCGACCCCATCGCCGCGCTGCGCGAAGCTCGATGGTGGACGCCGCCCGGGGGCTGCCTCGTGGTGACCGGTTCGTTGCACCTCGCCGGTGAGGTGCGGGGGCTGTTGCAGGCCGCGTGCGCCGACGAGGTAGACCAGCGAGAGGATCCGTTGTCTTCGGCCGGGTGATCGGTGTCCACCACCCCGTCGCCGGCACAAGGAGAGAACGACCGGACGAGCTACCGTGAACCTGTTCGGGAGGAGAGTGGCACCGTGGTCGACGAGGTCCCGGTCGTGCAGTCGGTCGACCGTGCCGTCGCGGCCATGGAGATCCTCGCCCGCGAGGGTTGGGCCGGGGTGACCGAGATCTCCCGCGAGCTGGAGATCCACAAGTCGACGGTGTTCCGCTTGCTCGCGACGCTCGAACGACGTGGGCTGGTCGAGCAGCACAGCGAGACCCAGAAGTACCGCCTCGGGTTCGCGGTCGTGCGTCTCGCCGGAGCGGTGCGTTCCTCCCTCGACCTGGTCCGCGCCGCACGGCCGGTCTGTGATCGCCTGAGCCGACGAACCGATGAGACGGTCAACGTGGCGGTCCTCGAGGAACGGGAGGTGGTCAACATCCACCAGGTCAACCTCTCTTCGAGCCGGGTCTCGGTCGACTGGCTCGGGAGCCACACTCCCTTGCACTGCACCTCGAGCGGCAAGGTCCTGCTCGCGCACCTTCCCGTCGCACGCGTCGACGAACTGCTCACCGAACCCTTGCGGCGCTACACGCCCGCGACGATCACCGATCGAGAGACCCTGCAGGAACAGCTGTTACAGGTCCACGAGGTGGGGTACGCCGCGACGATGGAGGAACTCGAGGAGGGTCTCAACGCGGTTGCCGCACCGATCCGAGGGCCGGAAGGTGACGTGGTGGCCTCGGTCTCGGTCTCGGGACCGTCCTACCGTTTGGAACCCGACCGGCTGAAGGAGGTCGGCGCCACCGCGACCGAGGCGGCAGCCGAGATCGGGCGCCGGCTCGGCTTCCTGGGCGATCCTCGCGAGCACCTCCCCGAGTGAGGGTGAAGGCCTGGTCCGTTACGATCGAAGGATCGTTCGCACGGTGGGGAGCCTCGGTGAGTTCGAGGGTGGCGTTCCCATCGGGCTGCAAGGTAGGGAGAGGTGTCGCTCATGGCATGTCGTATCAGTGAACTCGTGCTCGGGTGTCGCGATCCCGAGGTGCTGGCGCGGTTCTGGTGTGAGGTCCTGGACTTCGTCGTGCTCGATCGCGAGGAGGACGACGGCTCGGTGGAGATGCTGGAGATCGGACCTCGCGAGGGGTTCGGCGGTCCGCAGCCGACCATCATCCTCAGTCGAAGGGACGAACCGGAACCGGGGAAGTCCCGGCTGCACATCGACGTCAACGCCACCGACCGCGATCAGGACGCCGAGCTCGAACGCCTCCTGAAGCTCGGTGCGCGCCCGACCGACATCGGCCAGACGGGGAAGGAAGGGTGGCACGTCCTGGCCGACCCCGAAGGCAACGAGTTCTGCCTGCTCAGGGCCCGCCTCGATCCGCTCTGATGCTCGGCCCTATCGGCCGGTAAGCGAGAAGTGCATGTAGTCGACGAGGCTGTCCCAGTCGCCGCCCCAGCCCCAGCCGACCTGATCGAACAGGTCGACGGCGCCGGGCCGGGTCACCATCCCCGGTCGCACGTCTGAACGGTCGAGGTAGGGCTCACCTTCGGCAGGCAGTACCTCGCCGTCTCGCTCGTACGGGTTCTGGATCGGGTTGATGTCCACCGCCCAGCCGTAGGAGTGTTCGGACCAGCTGTCGCTACCGGTGATCGGGCGACAGTTGAACGCCGAGGAGTTGTTGGCCGCCATCGAGGCATCGTCGTCGCCGTCGAAGTGCTCGATCGGCTCGATCCTCTCGATCGGGAACCGGTCCTCGTACAGCTGCCCGAAGACGTCCAGGACGTCCTCGGCGACGTCGACGTGCACGATCATCTGCCCTTCGTGTTCGACGTCGTCGAAGTTCACGTACCGCAGGGTGAGCTTGCGAAGGTCGTCGATGGCCACCGGGCATCCGGGTTCCCAGGTCGTCTGCTCCATGGTCGCCCGGAGGTCGTCGGA
>SKNK01000209.1 GCA_007120565.1 Nitriliruptoraceae bacterium
GCTCGCGATCGCGCAACGGGGGCCGCTTGGTGCTCTTGGTGGAAGCCTTGGCAGAGGTCGAAGAGCTCTTGGCCGCGGTGCTCTTGGTGGCGGCCTTCTTGGTGGCGCTCTTCTTCGCGGCGGGCTTCTTGGCGGTTGAGGCCGCCGTCGTCTTGGTGGTCGTCGAGCGCTTGCTTGCGGTCTTCTTGGTGGAGGTCGCCATCGCGATCCCTTCCGTGGTGGGGTGCGTATTCGAGGGGTAGTGGGAGCGGTGTTGCACCGCAGAGATGGAGGTGGAGAGGGGGAGGCGGAAGTTGTGGAGTGGGGCCCGGTCCCCCGCCTTCAGCTGGGAAGGGGGACGGAGCGGGAGCCGAACGAGAACTCGCGGGAGCCTCGCGGGGTCTCCATCCCCCCGCCGAACCGAAGGCGGTTCGACCGGGTGCTTGCAAGCGTACGAGTGGAGTGCGCACTTCCGCAAGCGCTAGCGAGAGTTAGCACTCAAGGTGGGCGCTGCACGCACGGCGAGCCTGCGGTGAGGCCGGTCGGTAGGTGGCTCGTGCCGAGGGAGGCGGGCGGCCAGAAGGGGCGAGAGATGCATCTGGGCTCGGTTTCCGCCCAGATCCGGGGATGGAGGAGGCGGGGACGTGACGACCGGGAGCTCGGGTATCCGGATCTTCGTCGCTGACGACCGCGCTAGCGGTGGGCAGCAAGATCGCGGCTCCACGGCGGGGAACCAGGTGTCAGAGCACCCCACCAGGCAGCGGCCCAGCGGAGCGGTAGCCCTGGTAACCGTGCGGCTCGCCGGGCCGCGTCAGGCTTCGGCGTGCCGGAGGTGGACGTCGATCTCCGCGGCCAGGACGAAACGGACGGGGCCCATCCGCAGATCGAAGACCCGTTCGGCGAGGGACTCGAACTGCGCCCACCACTCGGGTTCATCCTCGCGAAGCCCGGCCGGCACCATGACGTCCACGGTCGGCCCGATGGGCCGGTGCTCGGCGGCCACCCCGACCAAGCGGTAGCCCCGGACCATCAGTTCATCCACGGGTACCGGGAGGAGATCCGATCGGCCGACGGTCACGGTGAGCGTGCGCGAGTCAGGGACCACGGGGAGTTCGCTGATCCAGCCCGGGTCCGGCGCGCGTAGACGCACGATCACGGCCCCATCTGTAGGGATCGTCGGCGTCGCGGTCACGGCTACCTCGGGGCGGCGATGGTGCACGGCGGGAGGGGCATCCTCGCAGGCGGCGACCTTCCAGTCACGCACCCTGCCCGAGTGGCCGTGTACGGCCGATCCTGGCCCCTTTCGCGACGACACCGGTCTCAGCTCGTTCGTCGCCGGCACGGCCCCTCTACGCTGCCGAGCGCTCGTAGCGCGCCCCACCGACGAAGACCCACACCGACGAACCGGAGTGCCAAGGTGTCCACCCTCGCTGTGCTCGGGGCCAGTGGCTACACCGGCCGGCTGGTGGTCGCCGAGTGTCTGCGCCAGGGCCACCACCCGGTGCTCATCGGACGCGACCCGACGCGGATCCGGTCGTCGTTCGACAGCGACGTCGAGGTAGCGGCGATCCGCCGCGCCGACGTTGGCGACGCCACCGCGCTCCGCCGGGCTCTCGACGGGGTCGACGTGCTGCTGACCACCGTCGGGCCCTTCGAGCCCCTGGGTCGCGACGTGCTGGATGCGGCCATCGACACCGGTACGCACTACGTGGACTCGACCGGCGAACAACCCTTCATCCACTGGGCACTGACCGAGCGCGACCTTCCAGCCCGAGATGCTGGCATCGTCGCCGTGCCCGCGGCCGGGTTCGAGTTCCTCCCCGGGGACCTGCTCGCGTCGTTGGCAGCCGGCGCGGTCGCCTGGCCCTCGGAGGTGCACGTGGCCTACACGGTGCCCTCATCTGGGCGCACCGCGCGGCGTGTCTCCGCCGGAACCCGCCGCACGATCGCCGCCCTACTCGGCCGCCCCGGTCTGGCCTTCGAGCATGGGGAGCTGGTCGAAGAGATGCCCTTCGAGTCACGGCGGCTGGCCTGGTTCCCACGACCGGTCGGTCCCCGACATGCCGCCGGGATCCCTGGCGGCGAGGCGTTGACGGTCCCCCGTCACGTCGCCGATGTCCGCACCGTCCGCACCTACCTCGCCGTCCCCAGCTGGAAGGCCGAGTTCGGGCAGATGGGGGCCAACCTGGCTCGGTGGGCGCCGGCGCGGAGGGCGGTGACGAGGTTCCTCGAACGAGGGGGAGCGGACCCGTCACCCGAGGTGCGGGCGCAGACGCGCTGGGGCTGTGTCGCCGAGGCCGAGGGACAGGACGGCGTGGCCCGCGCGTGGGCGTACGGACACGACGTCTACGGCCTGACGGCCGTTGGCATGGTGGCCGTCGCCGAGGGGATCCTGGCGAGCCAGCCGCTGGCTGGGGTCACCTCTCCCGCGGCGATGTCGGACGCCGGTGAGCTCCTCGACGTGGTCGCGGCACGCAGCGACCTGCGCTGGTCGGTGACGCGCCCGGAACCGGACATCCCCACCTGACCGTCCTGGTCCCTGGTCGCTGTCGAACGACCATCGGCTCCGCTACGGTCGAGGTCGACGACGAGGAAGGACCATGATGGCCAGCCGAAACGGTGTCCTCGAGGCGGTGACCGAGCGGCCGCGTGAGCTGTTCGACGACCTCGACCTTCGTGACCGTGCCACGGACCTTGCCCAAGATGTACAGAAGCGGAGCAAGGACCTGCGGAAGCGTTCGCAGAAGGCGGCGAAGCAGACGCGCAAGCTCACCGCTGACGCGATGGATCGCGCAGAGGATCTGCGTGACCGAGCCGAGGACCTCGAGCCGCTGATGCGCAAGCTCACGATCGACGTGCTCACCGCGTTCCGCGCCCTCATCGGCGTGCTGATGGTGATCCCGCGGCTGGTCGTGCGTGGCCTCGGCCTCTTCCAGGACCTGATCGATCGCAGCGAGGTCGCTCGCGAGAAGGGTTACGAGCTCTCCGAGCGTGCCCGCGACGCGGCTCACTCCGTACCGATGTCGCGGGGGATGCGCCGACGCCGCCGGCTCCTGACCGCCTTGCTGGTGGGCGGAGGTTTCGCCGTCGGGTTCGCGACGGGGTGGATCCTCGCCAACCGGATCCAGGAGATCCGTGAAGAGGAGTTCCCCGCGCTGCTGGAGCCGGTCGGTGATCCGCTGCAGCGTATGCCGGAGGGCCAGGAGGGCCAGGAGGATCCGGAGGCGAGGACCGGAGCGTGACCGAGCGGCTGCTCGCTACCGACGAGCAGCTCACCGGGGAGGTCGTCGGCGTGCGCTACGCCGACGAGACCTCGGGGTTCGGGGTGATCGAACTCGACCGTGAGGACGGGGGAGGGGCCCGCTGCTCGGGGCCGCTCGCTGGCGTCGTCGAGGGACAGACGATCACCCTGTCGGGCACGTGGACGACCCATCCCCGCTACGGCGAGACCTTCGAAGCCGTCATGTACGAGCAGACGGCCCCGACCACCGTCGCTGGTCTGCGGAGCTTCCTCGGCTCCGAGCGGTTCTCCGAGGTGCCGGACCGCAGCATCCAGCGAGTGCTGACCACCTTCGGCAGCGGTGCAGGACGGGTGATCGAGAACGAGCCCGAACGTCTCGCCGAGGCCGCGGGTATCCCGGTCGAGGAGGCCAACGAACTCCACCGTGCCTGGCGCGAGGGGTTGGTCCTGGCGGAGTTGGTCCGTCTGGTCGAGCCCTGCGGGTGGCCGATGGACGTCGCCCGGGCCGCCCATGCCCGCTTCGGGGCCGAGACCGTCGAGGTGGCGCGCGCGGACCCCTACGCGCTCCTCGATGCGGAGCGGGTCCGGTTCGCGCATGCGGACCGGCTGGCGAGCCACCTCGGCGTCGAGCCGACCGATCCCCGTCGTCTCTCTGCTGGTGCCCGGGCCGCCGTCTCCACTGCGAGGCAGTCCGAAGGCCACCAGCACCTGCCGCGTCCCGCCTGCATCGACGCGACCGCCCAACTGCTCGGCGTCGATCGGCTGGTCGCCGAAGACGGGGTCGCAACGGCGATCGCCGAGGGAGCCCTGGCCGAGGAGACCCTGGACGACGAGGTGGTGGTCTCCACGCCCGAAGCCCTGCGCGTTGAGCAGGATCTCGCGGACGGTTTGGCGCGCCTCCTCGATGCGGAGCCGACCCGGTTGCAGCCGTTCGCGAACCGGGTCGATCCCTCCGACGAACTCACCGAGGGCCAGACCCGAGCGGTGCACCGCGTCTTCGAGCACCCCGTGTCGGTCCTCACCGGCGGTCCCGGCACCGGCAAGACCCGAACCGTCGAGGAGGTCGTGCTGGCGGCCGAGGACGCCGGCATGGAGGTGGCGTTGTGTGCGCCCACGGGGAGGGCGGCCAAGCGGCTCGAGGAACTGGTCGGCCGACCTGCGATGACGATGCACCGGCTGCTCGAAGCCCGCCCCACCGGAGACGGCGGCTTCAGCTTCCGGTACGGGCGGTTCGAGCAGGTGCCCTTCGACCTGGTCGTGGCCGACGAGGTGTCCATGTGCGACACGCGGCTCGCGGAGCGGTTGGTCTCGGCCGTCGAGGAGGGGGCGCACCTGTTGCTCGTCGGTGATCCGGATCAGCTGCCCTCGGTCGGGCCGGGCGACGTGCTCCGCGACCTCGTGCGATGTGGGGCGGTCCCGGTCACCGAGCTGACCGAGGTACATCGTCAGGCCGCAGGCAGCCGGATCGTCGGGCTCGCTCGCGAGCTGTTGTCCGGCGAGATCGGGGAGCTCCGTGGGGTCGATGGCGACGTGTTCATCGCCGAGGAACGGTCACGGAACGCCATCGCGCCCCGCGTCGTGCAGGCGGTGGCGGTTCGGGCTCCCGAGTACTTCGGGGTGGAGATCGACGACGTCCAGGTCCTGGCGCCGATGTACCGCGGTCCGGCGGGGGTGAACGCCCTGAACGCCGCGCTCAAGGAAGAACTCAACCCGGCGAACGGGCGGCAGGCGGTCGCAGGCTTCCACATCGGCGACCGGGTCATGCAGACCCGAAACGACGCCGAACTCGACGTCGCCAACGGGGACGTCGGGCAGGTCGTCGACCTCTCGCCCTCGGATGGCACGATCCGGATCGCCTTCCCCCGAGGCGAGGTCACCTACGACCGCAAGCAGGCGCGTGACCTCACGCCGGCTTGGGCGGTGACGGTGCACAAGAGCCAGGGTGGCGAGTGGCCGGTGGTCGTGCTCGTCTGCGATCGTTCCCACCACGTCATGTTGTGGCGCAACCTGATCTACACGGCGGTGACGCGAGCGCAGCGGGCCCTGATCGTGGTCGGCCAGTCTGCAGCCCTGCGCGCCGCCGCCAAGCACGACCGTCCCTCGGATCGGCGCACAGGACTCGCGTGGCGTCTGCAGCAGCTTCGCCCCGGCATCGGCAACTCCGACTCGGACGAGCCTCAGCTCGCCGACGGGGACCCGTGACCGGAGTCGCGGAGCATCGGCGCGTGCGAAGCGTCCGGTTGTGCAGCCTCGTCGGGGACCATCGCCCAGGCCTGGCCGAACCTGCCGAGCGACGCGAACAGCCCACCAC
>SKNK01000033.1 GCA_007120565.1 Nitriliruptoraceae bacterium
AGCAAGCCCTCCGGGAGCTCCTTCAGACGCTCGTACCGGTGGCGACGGTTGGCCGGGAACCGGTACGGGGCAGGGTCGTCGAGCGGCCGTCCGGAGCGGATCGCCTCGTGGATATCCGGGATCGGTAGCTCTTCGGCGAGGCGGACGAAGCCCTCATCATCGGTCGGGGCCCGCTCGCCGGCCATCGCGAACAGGGTGACGATCCAGGTGTCGTCCTCCACATGGGTCATCGCCGCGCCCCGTGGCCCGTCGAAGGTCGGTCCGACCAGCACGTGGTGGTCACCGCCCAACACCCCCTCGGGAAGCTCGTAGCGCCGAGTGGCGTAGTGCACCTGAACGTCGAGCTCAGCGACCTCGGTGCGTTCGTAGCCCAGCTCCGATAGCCACTCCGGCACGGGCGACCGGCGACCGGAGCAGTCGACCACCAGGTCGGTACGCACTACCTCGACGTCATCCCCCTCGGAGGAGGCCAGTTGGATCCCATCGACGCGGCCGCCGTCACCGCTGACGGCCAGCCCGGCGATCCGCTCCCCATCGCGTACGTCGATCGCGGGGGCGTCGCGCACCCGTCGTCGGACGTGGGACTCGAGGAACGGGCGGCTGCAGAACAGGGTCTGATGGCCGGTGCGAGTGGGAGCCAGCCGATAGCCGTTCAGGCACATCCGGATGCGGCCGACATCACCCGACTTCGCACCGTCGGCGCACAGTTCGTCCTCGAGCCCCGGGAACAACTCCTCCAGGGCGCGGATGCCCGAGGGCAGGAGTAGGTGCAGGTGTCGGTCCTGCGGTACCCCTCGACGTGGCTCCGCACCGACCGGCAACCGATCACGATCGACCACCGTGACCCGCTCGAACCCGGCGGTCAGCGCCTTCGCGACAACCAGACCGGCCATGCCCGCGCCGATGACGAGGGCATGGCCGGTACCCGGTGCGGCAGACGACCCTCGACGTGCTGCAGACATCACTCGTCCGTCCGTCGTTGGTGTGTCGGCCGTGTGCTGCGTGCCGTCCGCCCGTCGTCTGCCGGCCACGCGGTCAACGGTCGATCCCACACTGCTCGTCGAGTGCGGCACCCTCGGCCTCGTTCACTGGGAGCGTCAACGGTCCATCCTCGGGCACACCGATGAAGGTGGCGATGACGACCGTCTCCTCGGTATCGCTGGGGTTGTAGGCCATGTGGATGTTGTCGCCACCGGGATCGACGAACGCCTCACCGACCTCGTAGGGGCGCTCGACGCAGTCGTCCGGGTAGATGTAGACGAACGCACCGTCCTCGTCGCCCTCGGCGACGGTCGCCAGGACCGGTCCCGGGTGGGTGTGCCAGGGGAACGCTGCACCAGGTTGGATGGTGATCTCTACGACGGCGATGTTGCTCGCGTCACGCAGGTTGATCACCTCCGTCGAGCGACCGTCCGGCCTGTCGCGGATCTGGACCGCCACGTCGTCGGGGAACTCGTGGCGCTCGGTCAACGGCTCGGCCGCGATCGGGTCGGGTGCGGCCTCCGCTCCCGACGGGCCGGTGTTCACGGCGAGCAGGGCTCCGGCTGCCAGGACCAGGACCGCGGCCACGATGACCGTGCGGATGCCCCAGGTCGTGCGAGACGTCGTGTGCTTCGTCGCGCCTGCGGGTGTTCGTGCGGTGGTCATGCTTCCTCCCTGTGTTGTTGCGTGCTTCCTCGTCGTTGCCGGTGTTGCCGGGCTCGTGGTGCCGGGCCGGGGTCGCCTCGCCTCCACCTCAGCCCTTCCGGCCCCACGTCAGCGCGTGGACCGGAGCCAGGTCCGCCGATCCGAGGTCGGCGAACCCGTGCCGTTCAAGCAGGTCGTCGTAGACGTGCCGAGGCAGCAGCTGATCGTCGATCTGCGCCTCGAAGAACTGGATCGCCGACATGACCCGTCCGGGCACGCTGGCGAGCCCCTCGTCGGTGTCCGGGAAGGGGAAGTCGGAGATCACGAACCATCCGCCAGGCTTCAGTGCCCGGCGTACACGCGAGGTGACCTCGTCGATGTCGCGGCACTCGTGCATCGAGATGTTGTTGATGACCAGGTCGAACTCCTCATCGAGGTCGAGCTCCTCCAGCGGCGTGTGGACGAGCTCCACCCGGTCCCCGAGGCCCGCGTCGGCCACAGCCTTGGCTGCCCGGTCGAGCGAGGCACGATCGCCGTCGGCTCCGGTGACCGTGACGCTCGGGTACCTCTCGGCGAGCCGCACCACGCCGGCACCGGCGCCGCACGCCGTGTCCAGCACCCGGGCGGAGCCGCTCAGCAGATCCGCGAGCCCCGGCACCCGACCCAAGCCCTCGGGGATGAGCCGCACGTAGAAGGGCAACCCGGTCGCGGCGACGCCTCCGATGAACCCCGGACTGCACTGGTCCCACCAGATCCGTTCACCGGTCGCTAGCCGTTCACCGAACCCGTCGAAGATCTCCGGGTGCTCGAGGATGCGGACGACGGCGCCGACGTGGGCGGGGTGGTCCCCGGTCAACAGCAGGTCCTCGAGGTGGTCCGCCAGGTGGAGCCGGTCGTCGCCGCCGCCGTCCCGGAAGAGCAGGCCCGCACCGATAGCGGCCCGGCACCAGACCTCCGCGTAGAACGGGTCGATGTCGGCCTCGACGGCCAGCTCATCCGGTGTGAGCCCTGGTTGCGCGGCCGCGAACGCCTGGATCAGCCCGGCGCGTAGACCCAGCTGGATCGTGCGGGTTCCGACGTAGCCGGCGACCTGCCCCAGCAGCATGCCGGCCTGTTGCTTGACGTCTGGTCCGGCCTGCTTCGCCGTGGTATCCGTGACCATCGACATGGCGTCCTCCGATGTCCCCTAGGCGTGCCTCGTTGACGACGCAGCCACCCTGAGCGGTGCCGGTCAACGCTCGGTCAACGCCGGGTAGAGGCTCGTACACTCGATCGATGAGGAGCCCGCGACTGGACACGAGGGGCGACGTGACGGCCCTCGACATCGGCGTACTCGGCGAGTTGACCGTCTCGAGGGACGGGCGGCCCCTTGCGGTCACCGGCCCGGGACGTCGGTCGCTGCTCGCGCTCCTGACGGCCAACGCCGGCCACGTCCTCACCGTCGAGCACATCGTCGATGAGCTGTGGGGCGATGCTCCACCGACGTCCGCGGTCAAGGTCGTGCAGACCCACATCTCTCAGCTTCGCCGCCTGCTCGAGCCCGGCCGAGACGGCGCGTGGCAGCTCATCGTGACCCGCCCGTCGGGGTACTGCCTCGACGTCGAGGCAGAAGCCATCGATGCCAAGCGGTTCGAGGCCGTCGTCACCGCCACATCCCCGCTGCCCGTGGCCGACGCCGTCGAGCCCTTGCGAGGGGCGTTGTCACTGTGGCGTGACCGTCCCTACGCCGGGATCGATCGTCCCTTCGCCAACGTCGAGGCAACCCGGCTCGAGCAGCTCCGGCTCACGGGCCTGTCCCGCTGCCTGGCAGGCGAGCTGGCCCTCGGCCGTCACCGCGAGGTGGAACCCGAGTTGCGGTCGCTCCTCGCCGAGCATCCCTTCGACGAATCCGTAGCCGAGTTGCTCATGCTCGCGCTGTACCGCAGCGGGCAGCAGGGCGAGGCGCTCAACGTCCACGCCCAGCTGCGCCGCCACCTCGCCGACGAGCTCGGCACCGACCCGGGTCCATCGATCGCTCGACTGCACGAGCGGATCATCCGCCACGATCCCACGCTCAACAGCGCGACGACGGCAGGCACGGACGGACGCAGCCAGGTCGAGATCGGTCTGAGCGGAGCTACCGGTCCCTCTGAGACCAGCGAGCGCCCGGACGAGACCCCCGGGAACCTGCCACCGCCCCGATCCAGCTTCATCGGGCGCTGGAGCGAGATAGCCGATGTCGCCGCGATGGTCGACGAACATCGACTCACCACCCTGGTCGGTGCCGGCGGTGCCGGCAAGACCCGCTTGGCACTGCAAGCTGCCTCGGACGCTGCCTCGAGGTTCGAGGGGGCATGGTTCGTCGCGCTCGGAACCCTCGACGACCCCGAGCACCTCGCCGGGCACTGCCTCAGCGAGCTCGGACTCGTCGATCAGATGGACCGCCATCCGGACGACACCCTCCGAGACTGGATCGGGGACCGGCGCCTGCTCCTGGTCATCGACAACTGCGAACACCTCGTCGACGCCGTGGCCCCGTTCGTCGAAGGGCTGGTCACGAGCTGCCCGGGGCTCCACGTGCTCGCGACGAGCCGCCAACCCCTGCGCTGCGCCGCCGAACAGCAGTGGCGGGTTCCCACGCTGACGGTTCCGGCGACACCCCATGCCGACGCCGTCGAGGCGAGCGAAGCCGGATCACTCTTCGTCGACCGCGCCACCGACGCCCAGCCGGCGTTCGAGCTCGACGGATCGACCGCACCAGCCATCCACCGCATCTGCCGCCGTCTGGACGGCATCCCCTTGGCCATCGAGCTCGCCGCGGTCCGCATGGCGTCGATGTCGGCTCCTGACCTCGCCGACGGCCTGGACGATCGGTTCCAGCTGCTGACGTCTGGCAGTCGCACCGCTCTGCCCCGGCATCGGACGCTGCTCGCAACGACCGATTGGAGCTTCGACCTCCTGTCACCGGCACAGCAGGTGTTGTTGTGCCGGCTGTCGACGTTCGTTGCGGACTTCGCCGTCGACGCCGCTGCGGAGGTCTGCGGATGGCCGCCGCTGGAGCGTCGGTCGGTACCGGGGTTGCTGGCGGACCTCGTCGATCACTCACTCGTCGAAGCTCACGAGGTCGATGGCCACACCCGATATCGGCTGCTCGAGACCGTCCGCGAGTACGGGCGCGAGCGGCTGAGCGGCGACGCAGGAGAGGTTGCACACCGCTACGGCGCCTGGGTTGCCGACCTGGCCGAGACCGTCGGTGCCAACGCCCAGGTCGACACCCCGACCTGGTACGCGCGGCTCGATCAGGAGTTCCTCCACCTCCAGGGGGCCTTCGCCGCGGCTGTGCGGCGTCGCGACGCCGAGACCGCACTGCGTATCGCGTCGGGTTCGGGTTGGGCGCCGATCATCATCGGACGGTTCCATCGGTTGCGCGAGTGGCTCAATGAGGCGCTCGCCCTCGCGCGCGAGACCGAGGTCGCCGACCGTGCCATGGCGCAGGGTCTGATGATGGCTGGCGCCGTCGCCGGGATCGACCATCGTTTCGATGGCACCCTCGAGCTGCTGGCGGAAGCCAACGCCCGGTTCGGATCGGTCGGCAGCGTCGAGGGCATGCTGTGGACCAGCTACTGGCGCGCGGCGACCCTCGGCGAGATGGGGGCGTTGGACGACTCGCTCCCCGTGATCGAACACACCGTCGCCGAGGCAGCACGCCACGGCTTGGGGATCATCGAGGCGAACGCCCTAGCGGAGCAGACCGAGCTGATCGTGGCCGCGGCCCTCGCCCGCGGCGTCCCCGACCCTGACGCCCTTGCCGAAGCGCGGACGGCGCTGCTACGTGCCCGGCGGTTGGTCGACGAGCACGGGATGCAGGAACTGTCAGCCCGGGTCGGGTTCAGCGACGTGGTCCTGAC
>SKNK01000039.1 GCA_007120565.1 Nitriliruptoraceae bacterium
GGCGGACGAAGCCGGGGGCAGCACGATACGGCCCCCCTTCACGTATGCGCCTCGGAGCCAAGAGGCCTACGACGCCCACCGCACCGCGATCGCCGAACAGATCCTCGTCGCCCTCGACTCCCCGGACATCATCACGATCCAGGAGGCCGAGAAGCAGGACGTCTGCGTCCCCGTCTACGACGAACAGACCCCGGCAGCGTCCCATCTCGACTGCGACCTGTCTGCGCCCGAGGAGGGCGAGACGATGGCCAATACCGAGCGGGGTTCGGGTGCTCCGGACACCGTCGAGGAGTTGGCGCTAGAGATCTACATCCAGTCGGCCGGCGCCATCCGCTACGAAGCGACCGGCGACGTGGTCAACGGTCGCGACGTGCGTGGCATCACGCAGGCGTTCCTCCACCGCACAGACCGCGTGGAACTGGTGCCGACCGACGAACTCCACGACGACCCGGTGCTCGGCACCAGCGAGGCGCTCGACATCCCCTATCCATCAGCCGAGGAGCGGACCCCGGTCGCTCCTTGGGTCGAGGAGACCGCCAACCCGAAGGCGGTGAACGCTGAGCTGCCGGAGTGGGCAAAGGACGCCGCCGCTGAGCTCGGTGAGTCGATCGACGGCGGCCGGTTCCCGCAGACCGAGTACGCGTTCTCGCGTGCCGCTCAGGTCGGCAAGTTCCGGATCTTCCCAGACGGCGTGGAGGCCGGTGGGCCGTTCGTCGAGCGGTACGTGACGTCGAACCACATGTCGGCCGTTCCTAACGACCGGACGGTGCAGCGGACCGAGCAGGCCCGCTTGAACGCGGCGATCGCCGACGCGGTCCGTGACCATGGCGGGCAGGTGCTGGTGACGGGAGACTTCAACGTCTTCCCCCGTCCGGACGATCCGTTCCCGTCGTTCCTGACCGACCCCGACCGTGAGGCGAGCGATCAGCTGGCGCCGATGTACGAGCGTGGCTTCACCAACCTCCACGACGTCATCATCGAGGAGGCCCCGGCCAACACCTACAGCTTCATCTTCCAGGGCATCTCGCAGATCCTCGACCACATCTTCGTGGACGACACGACCCTCGATGAACTGGTGGTCGCCCGCTTCATCCACGTCAACACCGATTTCCCAGCAGGGTCGCCAGGCTTCGAGCCGGGACGTGGAGCGTCGGACCACGATCCTCTCTACGCGCGGTTCCTGTTCGAGCCAGAGGAACAACCGGGTCCACCGCCCGGTGCGGGACCGCCCTGCGAACGGCTGCCCGATGAGAGCAACGCCCGGCCTTGTCGCCCGGATGACCTCCCACCCGGCCTCGCCAGGCGTAGGGTGGCCTGACACCACGGTGAGGGCGTCTGACCCCCGGGGTCAGACGCCCTCACCATGAAGCTCGATCACGCGTCCTGGTGGGTGTCGGTCTCCAGCAGCACCGATACGTCGGACGGAGGCGTGTCCTCGTAGGGGAAGTGGGTGGCGCCGAGCGCTGGTTCGAGGTCGAACAGCCAGACGGCCTCGTCGTCGTACTTCGCGAAGAACGGCTGGTTGACCAGCTGAGGGTCGCGTGCCTGGATCAGGCTCAGCACGAAGACCTTCTCGCCCGCGACCTCGGTGATGCCGTCGACGCAGACCTTGCCTGGCGTGGCCGACATCGATGGCCCACGCACCGTTCTCGCGAGGCCGGAGACGTTCCGGTAGGCGTCGGTGAAGATCTCGTAGGCCTGCGCCAAGGGCACGGCGAAGTAGTCCTGGGGGCCCGTGTCACGCTCGACGAACATGTAGTAGGGGACCATCCCAGCGCGGACCTGGGTGCGCCACATGGTCTCCCAGATGCGTGGGTCGTCGTTGATCGTCCGGATCAGCGGCGCCTGGGTGCGGATCACCGCTCCGGTGTTCTGGATGCGGTCGACCGCGTCGTCGAGGGGGTCGGTCGCCATCTCGGTGGGGTGGGAGAAGTGGGCCATGAAGGCGAGGTTCTTACCTGCCGCGACCACCCGCTCGAACAGCCGTAGGGTGTCGTCGGCGTCGTCGTCGGTGAGGAACCGCTGCGGCCAGTAGCCGAGCGCCTTGGAGCCGATCCGGATCGACTCGAGCTGTTCGAGCCGGAGGAGTGGTTCGATGTAGCGGTCCAGCACCCCTTCTTTCATGATCATCGGGTCGCCGCCGGTGATCAGCACGCTGGTTACCTCGGGGTGATCCTGCAGGTAGTGCACGAGACGGTCGATGTCGCCCGTGGCGATCTTCAACTCCGGATCGCCGACGAACTGGGCCCATCGGAAGCAGTAGGTGCAGTAGGCGTGGCATGTCTGGCCCTGCTTCGGGAAGAACAGGACGGTCTCGGCGTACTTGTGCTGGACACCATCGAGGGGCTCGGAGTCATCGGTGGGCTTGTTGAGCGTCATCTGCCCGGCCGGATGGGGATTGAGCTTGGCACGGATCTCGTTGGCGGCAGCGTTGAGCTCCTTGCGCGTTGCGCCTTGCTGCAGCAGCCCGGCCATCCGGCTGACGTCCTCCGCAGGGAGCATGTCCGGCTGGGGGAAGGTCAGGCGGTACATCGGGTCGTCTGGGACGTTGTCCCAGTCGATGAGTTCCTCGATCACGTAGTCGTTGACCCGGAACGGCAACACGGTCGCCACGGCGCGGGTCTCCAAGCGTTGCACCTCGTCGAGCCCTCCACGAGCGGTCAACTCGTCCAGGTGGGCGGTGGTGTACGCACGGAAACGCTCGGTCTCTTCGGGTGGCGTGGGAGTGGTGTCGATCCGGGTCATAGGTCGCTTTCGATCGGGGCAGAGGCGTCCTCGGCACAGGTGGGCACGGTTCTTGGGTTCTCCCGATCTCGCACACGCGTCGGCCGTAGGCCGGTGACTCCGGGGTTCGTGACGCGGGAACGCCTGCGGAGTCGGCGAGACCGCAGACATGTTACTGCCCGGGAACGGACATCGAGCTGGACAGACGGTTGCTCATGCAACTACTATGACGGCTGCAGCTCTCCTCGGCGCTACGACGCCTCCTCGCGCCACACGTCCCACAAGGACCGACGATGCAGTTCGGGATATTCACCGTTGGTGACGTCACACCTGACCCCACCACCGGCCGCACGCCGACGGAGGCGGAGCGCATCAAGGCGATGGTCACGATCGCGCTCAAAGCCGAGGAGGTCGGTCTGGACGTCTTCGCGATGGGGGAGCACCACAACCCGCCCTTCGTGCCTTCATCCCCGACGACCATGCTCGGCTACATCGCTGCGCAGACCGAACGGATCGTGCTGTCGACGTCAACGACCCTGATCACGACCAACGACCCGGTCAAGATCGCCGAGGACTACGCGATGCTGCAGCACCTCGCGGATGGTCGGGTCGACCTCATGCTCGGTCGCGGCAACATGGCGCCGGTCTACCCCTGGTTCGGCTACGACCCGCGTGACGGGATCCCGCTGACGGTGGAGCACTACGGGCTGCTCCACCGCCTCTGGCGCGAGGACGTCATCGATTGGGAGGGCCAGTTCCGCACGCCGCTCCAGGGCTTCACCGCCACCCCGCGGCCCCTCGACGGTGTGCCCCCCTTCGTCTGGCACGGGTCGATCCGCAGCCAGGAGATCCCGGAGCTCGCGGCCTTCTACGGCGATGGCTTCTTCCACAACAACATCTTCTGGCCGATCCGCCACACCAAGCAGATGGTGGAGCTGTACCGACGCCGCTACGAGCAACATGGCCATGGGTCCACCGATCAGGCCATCGTCGGGCTCGGTGGCCAGGCGTTCATGCGGCCGAACTCCCAGGACGCGGTCCGCGAGTTCCGTCCCTACTTCGACGTGGCCCCGGTGTACGGCCATGGACCGTCACTGGAGGAGTTCACCGCCCAGACGCCCTTGACCGTCGGCAGTCCGCAGCAGGTGATCGAGCGCTACGCCGGGATGCGCGACCACGTCGGTGACTACCAACGGCAGCTGTTCCTGATGGACCACGCCGGTCTACCCCTTGGCACCGTCCTCGAGCAGCTCGAGTTCCTCGGAGGCGAGGTGGTTCCCGTCCTCCGGCGAGAGATGGCTAAGGCCCGTCCCGCCCACGTCCCAGACGCACCGACCCACGCCAGTATGAAGGCCGAGCTCGAGGCCAAGGGCCAGGACGTCCTGAGCAGAGGATCCGGTTGAACGTCAGCGACGGCGCTGGAGGGGGACCGCCGGGCGTGACGACGGGCCGACGACCAGGTCGTCGAGCAGCCGCTGGGTCGCTGCTGCCACCTCGTCGACGGCACGGTCGAAGGCCTGCTGGTTCGCCTGAGATGGCTGGCGATAGCCGCTGACCTTCCGCACGTACTGCAAGGCGGCGTCGCGCACCTCGTCATCGGTGGCGGGTGGCTCGGCACCCCGGAGCTGTTGGATGTTCCTGCACATGACCGAACCTCTGACGGGACCCTCACGTTGGGCCTTCGGATGGGAGCGTCACACGAGGCGTTCGAACCAGGTGCGTACGCGGCGGTAGAGATCGAGTTGATGGTTGCGTTCACGGGGCCCGTGCGGCGCGCGGGGGTAGAGCACCTGTTCCACCTCGACGTCGTGTTCGCGCAGGGCTCGAGCGAACCCGATCGCCTGGTTCGGGGGGATCCGCGCGTCGTTCTTGCCGTGGAGCAACAGGACCGGGGTGGTGACGTTCCCCGCGAACGAGATCGGTGAGTTGCGGGCCGCCCGATGGGGGCCGACGCCGTCCCAGGGGCGGCTCCCGCCGAGTTCCGCCTCGAACCTCGGCACGTCGGTGTCCATCGTGAGCATCCCCCAATCGGTCACCCCGGCTCCGACGATCGCCGCCTTGAACCGGTCGGTCTGGGTCACCGCCCAGGCCGCCATGTAGCCGCCCTGGCTCCACCCGCCGATGCCGAGGCGGTCGGGATCGGCCAGCCCACGTTCGACGGCGGCGTCGACCATGCCGATGATGTCGCGGTAGTCGTCCTGGCCCACCTCTCCACGTACGCAGCGGGCGAAGTCGTCTCCGTGCCCCATCCCGCCCCGCGGGTTGGGTAGCAGGACCTGGAACCCGGCGGCTGCCAGCCACTGTCCCCAGTTGCCGAGCGATCCGGCGAACCCGTGCGCCCACCGGGCGTACGGGCCACCGTGGGGGAGCAGGATCGTTGGGAGTAGACCCGAAGCCGCCGGTGGTCGGATCATCAGCCCGTCGAGCTCCAGGCCGTCATCGGCGGTCCAGTGGAAGGCCTCCTGGGAGGCCAGTTCGACCTCACGCCAAGCGTGCTGGTGGTTGCTGATCCGTTCCACCTGCCCGTCGCGGTGGCTCCACACCTCCCACGGCTCCGTGGCGGTCGACCGAACCATCACGATGCACGTCCCTGCGTCCCTCCGGTGGACCGACAGGGCCCGGATGTCGGCTTCGGGTTCGGCGAGGACCACCTCGCCGTCCAACCAGCGCAGTCGGTACCCGAGCCCGTCCGCGACGACCACCACCGCATCGCGGCCGTCGAAGGTGCGTCGGAGCGCGATCTCGCAGACGTCGGTGTCGGTCGTCTCCA
>SKNK01000112.1 GCA_007120565.1 Nitriliruptoraceae bacterium
CGTCCTTCCCGACGACGAACGCGGCGGACGTGGTGCACGATCCGCCGATGTTGACGGTCAGCGCGCGCCGCGCCCCCGCCACCTGCATGTCCTGCGCCTGGTCGGTGACCTGGCGTTGCACGTCGACGAGCATGCGGACCCCGGTCGCCCCGACCGGATGGCCGCTGCCGATCAACCCACCACTCGGGTTGACGGGCAGCTCCCCGTCGGGACCGATCAAGCCCTCCTCGATCACCTTCCACGCCTCCCCGGGTGCGGCCAGCCCCAGGTGCTCGAGGGTCGCGTACTCGGTGATGGAGAAGCAGTCGTGCAGTTCGACGACATCGAGGTCGCGCACCTGCCCCACCTCGGCGCGGTCCAGCGCATCGCGGACCGCGCCACGCAATGACGGGAACACGTACCCGTCGGCATCGGGTGCGGCGAGCTTGTCCTCCAGCACGATCCGGTCGGTACGCAACCCGAAACCGTCGATCCGCGCAGCGTCCTCCACGCGTCTACCCCGGGCTGCCGCCCACCGCTCTGCGCCGCGCTCGCTGGCCAGCACGATGGCGGCAGCCCCGTCGGTGATCCGCCCGCAGTCGGTCTTGCGCAGACGTCCCTCGACGAGGGGGTTGACCTGATCGTCCTCGCCGAACGCCCCCTCCGGGAAGTCCCAGTCCCGCGCCTGTGCCAGGGGGTTGCGACGAGCGTTGGTGTGGTTGAGTTCCGCGATCGCCGCCAGGTGGGCGTGTTCGAGCCCGAACCGTTCCGCGTAGTGGTCGGCGAGCTGTGCGAACAGCGCCGGCCACACGAAGTCGGCATCGACCGCCTCGCGCCCGACCCAGGCAGCCGAGCCGAGGAAGCCCGCCGCGGTCGCTGCTGGCACCCCTCGCATCACCTCGACGCCGGTGACCAGCGCGAGGTCATGGTGGCCGGCCTCCAGCTCCGCGATCGCCGCGAGCACCGCGATGCTGCCCGAAGCACAGGCGGCCTCGTGGCGCGAGATCGGCTTGCCCGCGAGCTCGGGCACCGCCGAGGCCAGAACCCCACCCAGGTGGGCTTGCCCGGTGAACAGCTCACCGGCCAGGTTGCCGACGTGGGCGACGTCGACGTCAACAGCGTCCAGCTCGGCGTCCTCCAGAGCGGCGAGGCTCGCCGCCGAGAGCAGTTCGGCCAGCCCTTCGGTGGACGTCGGCCAGCGCTGCGCGAAGTCGGTCTGGGAACCTCCGAGGATCCGCACGCTCATGTCGTTCTCCCTCCTACCGGTCGCTGCGGGTGCGCCGTCACGCCGATGGCTCGCGGACCTGCGCGACGCGGAAGCGTCCCGCGATGAACGCCTCGTCGGTCAGGCAGGCGTTGCCCGCCGGGCTCAGGCCCGTCACGTGGTAGTCGCTGTAGGCCGCCGCGAAGTTCAGCGGCATGGGTCCGGTCAGGTTCATGGTCAACGACGCGCCGGCATCGACGTAGGCGTCGGCAGCACGGTCGAGGTAGTCACGGTCGGTGGCGTAGACGTGAGAAGCGATCGCGCCCTTCGCCCGGACGTCGCGGAGCGCCTGCTCGAGGGCGTCGTCGGCATCCGCGCAGGTGATCGCGAACGAGATCGGGCCGAACCGTTCCTCGCCGAACAGCTCACGAGCCGAGGTGTCGACCGACGCGATCGACGGGGTGCAGGTCCGCGCCTGCGGGAACTCGGGGTGCTCGTAGGTGCCGGCGGGCCTCGCCACCCGCCCCTGGCGGGAGACCTCTGCCTCGAGGTTGCGGATCAGCCCGATGGTGTGCGGCGACTGGACCGCACCCATCACCCCGGCGGCGCGCCTGGGGTTGTTGGACAGGGCATCGACGGCCGCGACGATGGCTTCGATCGCCTCGTCGGGTGACACCTTGCCGGTGGGGGTCTCCACACCGTCGCCCGGCAGGTAGACGTTCTGCACGCTGGTGCACATCTGTGCGGTGAACAGCCCCAACGACGTGGCGATCGCTGCGGCGGTTGCCTGCAGGTCCTCGGTCCCGGCGAGCACCACGGTGTTGACGCCGGCGGTCTCGGTGAACGCGATGGCCGGATGGGCGTTGGCCTCGATCCAGCTGCCGAAACCCGGGCTGCCGGTGAAGTCGACGATGCGGCAGTCCGGGTGGGCGATGAGGTCCTTGGCGATCGGAGCGTCCGCGCTGTCCACCGTCAACTGCACGAGCTCGGGCGGTAGCCCCTCTTCGCGCAGCACCTGCTGGACGACCTGCGTGGCGATCGCCATGGTCAGGACGCTGGTGGGGTGCGGTTTGATGAGCACCGGGTTCCCGGTCGCGAGGTTGGCGAGCAGTGCCGGGTAGGCGTTCCAGGTCGGGAAGCTCGCGCAGGTGATCACGACCGCCGTACCCCGTGGGACGATCCGGTAGCGCTTGTCGAGGCTGACCGTGGTCTTGCCGAAGTCCTTCTCCCAGTGCCCGGAGGTGGGCACGCGCCGCATCGCCTCCGCAGCGTAGGCCACGGCCTCGATGCCCCGGTCCAGCGCGTTGGTGCCGCTGCCGACACAGCTCATCGAGAAGCTCTGGCCGGTGGTGTGCTGGTTGGCGTGGGCGATCTCGTACCACCGTTCGTGCAGACGGTGGACGATCTGCAGGCACAGATCGACCCGACGTTCGGGCTCGACCTTGCTCCAGATGGTGCCGGCGCGTCGCGCCGCGTCGAACATCGCGTCGACGTCGGGCGCCGGGTAACGGATGCCCAGGTCCTCGCCGGTGTAGGGCGACACCTCCTCGCCGAGCAACTCGCCCTTCGACGGCTGGTCCAACAGGAACGACCCCCCGAGCGTGGCCTCGTAGGTCGCCCGGGCCTGTTCGATCGCGGCCAGGGATGCCTCGTCCTTGCCGGGACGGTCCGGGAAGGGACTGAAGTGCTCCCGGGTCCGACAGGCGGCGATCGCCTGCTCGAGCAGTTCGGTGTGACGGTGCGACATGGATCCTCATCTCGGTCGTGCTGGCTGCGGTACGTGGGAAGGAGCGTCGGGTGGGGTCCCATGACGCCGACGGCAGCCCCTATCCGGGTCGTGCCGCGTCGTGGCGTCGCCAGGTCAGCCGATGCAGGCGTGAGAGCTCCCCGATCGGCTCGGCAGCGCTGAGCACGAGCCGCTCACCATCGAGGTCGACGTTGCGTCGCTGCTGCGTCCCGACGAACCCTGGGTCGAGGGCGTGGGTGACGTCGTGGACCACCACCTCGCCGTCGAGGTGCCACGGACCGGCGTAGGAGAAGAAGGTGCGCGTGGCACGAGCTACCTCGTCGTCTGGGCTGCGGCGTGCACTGGGCCCCGAGTAGGGCTGGCGGTCGGCTGCAGCGATCGTCGCCTGCATCATCCCGTCCGCGGTGTAGGTGATGACCCCCGTCGCGTCCGGACCGAAGGGCTCGTTGGTCTGCCCATCGGTGACCACCTCCCAGGACACCAGGTGCCACGCACCAACCAGATGCTCCGCCGTCACCATGCTCAGGCACCGCTGGCGGTGAGCTGATCGGAACGGATCCAGCAGGCGTGGAACCCGAGGGGAACCCGTTGGGGGAGCAGCACCCGCCCCACCGGTCCTGCAGCGACGTCCGCAGCGTCCAGGATCATCAGCTCCGAACGCTGCTCGCGCTCGTCCTGCACGAAGGTCACCAGGTAGCCGTCGTCCTCACCGGTCGAACCGTCCCGAGGCGCGAAGGGCGACTCGCTCCCCCAGCGGCCGGGACCGAAGCGGTACTCCTCCTTGGCGCCGGACACGGTGTCGTAGCGCACGACCCCGTCGAACATCAGGGTCTCCTCGGGCGAGATGTGCACGTTGTAGGCGTAGCGGTTCTTCTGGCCGGTCAGGCGCGCGTCGATGCTGGGGAACTCGGTGTTGTCGTCGTCGACCGGGCCCTCGGTGGTCTGTCCGGTGCGCAGGTTGAACCGGTACCGCCAGATCTGCGCGTCGAGGCGCAGGTAGGCGAGCATCTGCGCGAGCTTGGAACGGCGATCGCTGACCGGCGCCGGCCGCTTGACGCGACAGACGTCGAGCACCACCTCATCGCCCTCTTCCCAAGCGTTGACGACGTGGTAGATGTAGCAGGGCTTCGCCTCGAACCAGCGGATCGTGCTGCCATCGCCGCGACGGGGGATCACCCCGAAACGCGACGCCATGTCGCGGTCGAAGATCAGCTTGTGCCGGCCACGCTTGGCCGCCTCCGGATCCTGGTAGAGCGGCAGGTCCATCAGGATGGCGTAGCTGTCGGTGATGGCCATGTCGTGAGGCAGTCGTGGGCCCGGTAGATCGATCGGCGTCTCGTGCTCGATCGTGCCCTCCGGGCCGACCACGCCGTAGCGCATGTAGGGCGGCTGCGGGCCGTAGTCGAACCAGAACAGTTCACCGGTGCGCTCATCGACCTTGGGATGGGCCATCACGTCGCCGGTCAGGGTGCCGAGGAAGTCCTCGGTGCCGATCGTCTCCAGGCTCAGCGGATCGAGCGAGTACGGCGTGCCGCACAGGTACCAGGTGGCCAGCACCTTGCCGCGGTGGAAGATGACGTCGGTGTTGGCCGAGTCCTTGAGGTTCAACCCGTGGGTGTTGCCGAAGGGGTTGTCCTTGGGGTTCTCCATCACCCCGGTCCACAGCGCACGGCCGGCTTCGGACTCGGCCTCGAAGGCCGCGGTGCGTACCCAACGGTTGCGGTAGCGAGCCGTCCCGTTCTCGAGGTGGACCCCATGGACCATGCCGTCACCGTCGAACCAGTGATGGCGGCCACCGGACTCGTACCGGGGGTTGGGTCCGTTGCGCAGGAAGATCCCGTTCAGGTCCTTGGGGATCTCACCGATCACCTCCAGGTCGCCCTCATCGAGCTCCTCGTGAACCGGTGCGTACACCCCGTACAGGTAGGGGTTGCGTTCGTCGGCGTCATCCAGTGAGCGGCCGACCGCGACCAGCCCTTCGGTCGTCGATCCGGTGGACATGGCATGCTCCTCGTCGTGCATCAGACTACGTTACGCGAAGTTAGTGTGTGGCTTGGTTGCGGTTCGGGATGTGACGCCGACGGGGTGAGCCGGGCCACGGGGGGAAGCCGCGACCCACCCCGCCGACGAGCTAGAGAACGGGCTCGGTGAACAGTTGGCTCGCCTCCGACTCGAAGTAGTCGGTCAGCGGCACCATCCCCTGCGCAGGGCCGGCCTCGGGCTGCCAGATGCGGCTCGCGTGGCTCGGCACGCGTGGTGCGTCCGGGTACTGCCCGTAGGTCAGCTCCGGCAGCAACCCGTTGGCATCGAAGCCAGACACCTGCTGCGATGCCTGCAGGATCCCGTGCAACGACAGGTCGTCGTTGGCGCTGGCGATCCGCAGCACCTCGGCAACGACCAGCGCGGACGAGTACCCGATGACCGGACCCTGTCCTGGTGCGACGTCGGGAGCGTGGGTCTCGATCTCTTCGCGCATCTGGACGCGGCCGGGCTCCTCGCCCTCCCACTCGCTGTACGGGCCCGAGATGAAGACGTTGGCCTGGACC
>SKNK01000077.1 GCA_007120565.1 Nitriliruptoraceae bacterium
GGTGCACAGGTGGTGATCCAGCCGGAGGCCTTCGACCGGTGGGCGCTGGTCGACCGTGATGCTGGCGGTGAGGTTGCCGACCTGTGGCCGCCCGACAAGTTCCAGCGAGGCGGATGGTGGATGGTGCAGCGACATCCGCCCTTCCGTGTGAACGTCGCGCCGATGCTGCTCGGGCATCTCGGTGACCTGAGCTTCGACGGGCAGGCGCTGATCGCGGTGCCGGCTCCGGCGGGTCGAGCCCAGCTCGGGCTCCTCGGCCAGCCTCACGACGGTGGGTGGGCCGCGGTAGGGCCGTGGGGCGGGATCGACGAGCCAACTCGCCGTCTGGCTGACGAGCGACGACGAGCAGCGTTCGAGGAGCACGCTGGTCGGTCGGGGCCCGGATCCGACGACCCGCGGGAGACGCCCGTCAGCGAGGGCACGGCCTGGGCTGACGTCTGGATCCCCGACCCCATCACACCGGCCACGCCCTTGCCTCGTCCCGACGACCTGCCCGCGAGCAGCGAGGTGCAGGCTGGTGGCACGCAACTGGTCCCCGACCTCGCGAGCGACGGAACCCACGCCTGGCTGGCGTGGATCGAGGTCGACGGACCCGAGGTACAGACGGTGGCCGTCGCGCGCGGTGACGGGATGACGTGGGGTGGTCCGGAGCGGATCGGGTCGGTGTCCGGGCACTGCTGGCGGCCGCGGCTCGCGGTGCAGGGAGTGGCGCCGAGTTGCCTCTTCCTCGGCTTCCCGAACGAGAACTGGGAGCTGTTCGTCTCGCGCCACGAGCGCGGTTGGCAGGCACCGGTCCGGGTCGACGACGCGCACGACGATGCCGGCGTTCTGCGTGAACGACTGCACGATGCGCCGACACTCCACCGGGTCGGCGACCGGTTGCTGGCGGTGTGGAGCGACGTGCGCTGGCCGTGGGTACTGCCGCAGGTGCGGTACGCATGGTCCTCGGACGGGGGGATGACCTGGAGTGGCAGCGCGCGGATCGATGGCCGGGTCACGGAGGGCCAGCCGGACCCGCTGCAGCCGCGGAGCGTCCACGAGTCGCGGGGCCAGACCACCCCGGCCGTCGCCGTGACCGACGGGGCGGTTCTCGTGGCGTGGCAGGAGCGCGACGAGGAAGGCGTCCCGGCGATCCACCTCACCCGACTCGACGGTGGCGGATCGACTCCAGTGCAACATCTGACCGGGGACCCGGAACCGGCCGGACGGGTCGCCCGGCCCGTGCTGGCCGCTGCCGGCACGACGGTCTGGATCGTGTGGGAGCGGTGGGAGGTTCGCGGTGGAGCTGCCCTGATGATGCGGATCTCGCACGACGGTGGGGTCAGCTGGTCCGAGGCTCGAACCGTCGACCCCGATCGGCCGGCTGGCGTGACCCAGCGGCATGCGACGCTCGTCCCAACCGACCGGGGCGGGGTTGACGTGGTCCACGAGGACGACCGCCCCAGCACCAGCACCGTCGCGGTCACGCACATCTCCGATCAGGGGGACGCGGACCCGCCGGTGCGGCTCGACGATGCCCCCGTAGGGGCGCACGCCCGTGCGCCGACCGCCGCGCTGGGGGATGGCCACCTCGTCGTCGCCTGGCAGGACACGCGCGACGGCACCGAACGGCTCCGGACGGTTCGGATCGCACCGACCCTCCTGCGGTGAGACCGACGCTCCTCGCAGGCGATCGCGAGTCACTTAGCTCCCGTCGAACAGCGCCACGAGGTCGTCGCTGCGTACGCCCTGCTCGGTGACGAACGCCTCCGCGTAGGCGACGCCGATGCGTTGCCCGTGCGCCCGCGCCCGGGTTGTCGCCACCTCGAGGTAGTCGTCGATGCCGTACAGGGTGTGGTCGATGTCGCGGGTTGGTGCGCTGAACTGGCTCGCGAAGCGGCGCATCGCCTCCAGCCGCGCGTCCCATACCGCGGTCACGTCCACGTACACGTCCCCGTCGATCACCCGATCGGTCGGGAAGCCGAGGAGGCCCGCGGTGACGTGGTGCTCGACCCCGAGGTCCAGCGTCGCCAGCGCCGCCGCGAACACCGCGCGGCTGACCAGCTCGTTGGCAGCGCGATGGTCGGGATGTCGGTCCTCGCCCTGGTGGGTGACGATCACCCGCGGCCGGGCGGTGCGGATGACGGTGGCCAGGCGCCGCACGCTGGCCGGGTCGTGCGCCACCTCGTTGTCGCCGAGGTCGAGGCAGCTGCGGAACCTCGCCCCGTAGACCGCGGCGGCATCGCGGGCCTCGTCGGCGCGGAGCTCGGGAGTGCCCTTGCTGCCGAGTTCGCCGCGGGTCAGGTCGACCACCCCGATGCGGTAGCCGGCATGGTGGTGACGGACCAGCGTGCCACCCATCCCGTACTCGACGTCGTCGGGGTGGGCGCCGATCGCCAGGAGGTCGACCGGGGAAGGCTCGGTGTCAGGAGGTGGCATCGGCGTCCTCGGGGTCGTCGCGGTGCTGGCGGGTGGTCGCGACATCGATGGCGTGGGCGAGCCACCCGGCGCAGGTGGCGAAACCGACCCCGGTACGTGGCTCGCCGGTCTGGGCGTCGAAGGTCTCGCAGGCGAAGCCCGTGTCGAGCGGCAAGCAGGGCAGGTCGTCGAGCCAACGGTCCTCACCTCGCAGGAGGGCGTTGCCGACGTCGAGCAGCCATGGGTGTCGGGCATGCGCGCACGTCGGTGTCGCGTACGGCCCGTCGCCGGGGCCGTGCGGGTTCTCCGACGAGTGGATCCAGGCGACGGTCGCCAGGAACACGGCGTCATCGGCGGCGAGGACGCCATAGTGGGCGAGGAGTGCCAGGCTGCCCGGCGGCTCGTCGAACAGGACGGTGTCGCCGTACCCGTCGGTCGCGCCACACAGCATCGGACCGAAGCTGCCGTTGACCACCGCGTGATCCAGCAACGTGTGTCGCAGCGCGTCTGCTTCGTGCTCGGCGATCCTGCCGGCTACCTCGTCACCGAGGCGGTAGCGGATCCGCGCCCGAGCGCGCAGGGCGGCGACGGTCAGCGCGTTGCTGTACGTGACGAAGGGCCGTGGGGAGGGGTCGTCCGTGGACAGCAGGAAGGTCCGGTACAGCCCGGTCGCCTCATTCCGAGCGCCGTCCAGGGCCGCATCGACCCGAGCGAGTCCCTCGCGGATCACCGCCTCCCGGAGGAGGTCGTCTCCGTCATCAGCGACGCCGAGGTAGCGGTCGAGGGCGAGGAGGAACGCCGCGACCTCGTCGAGTTCGAACCCGGGGTAGAGGACCCCGCCGTCGAGGTAGAGGGCGTGCACACCGGGGTTGCGCGCGTAGCGGGAGAAGGCGCTCCGCAGCCACGCGGCAGCCAGCGGAACGTCGACGGCGAGCACCGCCGGGAAGGCCCACAGCAGGCTGTCGCGGCTCCAGTGCGCGCCGCTGACGTAGTACCGAGGGCTGCGTGAGGTGACCAGCACGAGCTCCTCGGTGTCGATCGTGCGGCCGCCGGCGAAGATGAGGCAGAACAGCCGGTTGCGGTCGCGGACCGCCTGGAGCTCGGCCCGGTCGTCGAGGGTCGGCCCGCGTCGCGCCTCGAGCCAGTCGCAGGTCTGCGTGACGAGCGGCTCGGCTCCGTGACGGGCCAGGTCGACGGTCGCCAGCGTGGCCCCATCGGCCTCACGGCCGACGCCGAGGTAGACGGTCAGCGAGGTCGTCTCGCCCGCTCCAAGCGTCGACGCACGTCGGTGCGACCACCCCACCGCCAGGCCATCTCCGCCGGTCTCCTCGTCGGCGCTGCCCGGCGGGTCGAACTGCGGAGCGTCTCCGTCCTCCGTACGGACCGCCAGAGCGACGACCGGCAGCCCGGTGCTGACCTCCCACACCAGCGCACGGCTCCAGGTGTCGAAGCGCCACCGGTGTGGTCCGTGGATCGGGCGGGCGGAGAACACGTGCAGCGAGGCCTCGTCGAGGCGGCCGGAGAACGCCACCTCGACATCCGTGGGTCGATCACCGTGGTTGGTCACGCTCAGTTGGTGCACCGACCCGCGGTGGTCGGGTGGGCAGGCGATGATGACGGTCGTGACACAGCCACCGATGTCGGCGGTCCAGCGGGGGAGCAGGCCGGCGACGAGCTCGAGCTCCCAGGCGTCGTCGGGGACCGGCTCGCCGTCGATGGTGACCTCTGGCGCGCACAGCGGAGCCCCGCGCAGCTCGATCAGGCCCCCTGCCGCATCATGGAGGAGGGTGAGACTCGGGACGGCGCCGGTGGCGACATCGACATCGGGCAAGGTCACCCACGTGTTCCCGGTCGGTACGACCGCGGCGACGTCGGCGAGTTCGTCCGGCACCGTCAAGATCGGCGCGGGATCGTCGGCGTCCACGTCGAGGTGGTCCGGGTCGGGTGCGGTGCTCCCTCGGTCGCCAGACACGCTCAGGCCAACCGGTCGAGGATGCGCAGCATCAGGGGATCGACCTCCCCGGCGTCGCGGTCGGCGTCCATACGCCGGTCCTGCCGTTGCAGCAGACGACGCGACAACTCGGCGCCGATCCATGTCAGCGGCTCAGGTGGGAACGACGTCTGCGGGTGGTCGACGAAGCACACCGCGGTGTCGTCGGTGTCGCGGCCGAGGACGAGATCACGCAGGATCCGACCGGCGGTGTGGGCCGGTGCGACGCCGTGCCCGGAGTACCCGAAGGCGTAGTGGATCCGCCCGCCGTCGAAGCTCCCGATGCGGGGGACGAAGCGGCTGGTGACCGCGATCGGTCCGCCCCAGTGGTGCGTGAACCGCACATCGCCGAGCTGGGGGAAGGTGGCGAGGAACTCGCGCTCCAACCGGCGACGGATCGCCTCGTGCCGGTCCCGTCGGGGCGAGATCGGTCCGCCGTAGCGGTAGATGACGTCGGTGCCGCCCCACAGGACCCGGCCGTCTGCGGTGGGGCGGAAGTAGTGGACGAGGTTGCGCGCGTCCTCGACGCCCTGGCGGCCACGCCACCCGATCGCGTCCCACTGGGCATCGGAGAGCGGCTCGGTGACCACGACGTAGGTGTAGAACGGCACGCTCTGGCCCCGCGCCTGGGGGAAGCGGTGGGTCCAGGCGTTGGTCGCCAGGATCGCGGTGTCGGCGCGCACCCGGGCGAGCCCTCTCGTGGCGTACTCCTCACGCAGCAGCCCGAGCACCTTCCCGTCGAAGACCTGCCAGGAGAGCTGATGGGGCTGCGCCAGGATCCGCTGACCGTTGCGCCCCCCGGTGTAGTTGCGGAAGTCGGCACCCTCGTCGAGGAATCGCCGGCCCTCGGCGTTGACCATGATCCCGAACGGGTAGCTGTGCTTCTGGAACCGGTCGCCGACGCGGAGGTCGCCGACGTCCGGGGCGTTTCGGTCCAGACCGACCGCGTGGCACCCCGACAGGTGCCCGTGCGGGCTCGCCCCCGCCTCGAACGCCATCCGGATGCCGTCTCCGGTGTTGAAGCGGCTGCCCCGGACCTTCGCAAGATCCCAGCCGGGGCCGAGCAAGTGGAC